>NZ_JAPMOU010000011.1 GCF_028858535.1 Spartinivicinus poritis | reverse complement strand
TTAGGTGGATACTTAGCTAGGTCAAATGACCCGCCTCCAGGTAATACAGTCATTTGGCGTGGTCTTAATAGACTATATGAACTGAAGGCAGGCTTTGAGCTAGCCCAAATTTGTGGGTAATTAAATGCCATCTGTGGTGATTAGGATTGAAGATAACAAAACCTAGAAATCATTCGTGAAGGGTATAAATGAATTTTTTTAATAAAGATATGCTTTTTAGTATTCTTATGTCGTTAATTAAAGGTTAATCTATTATTTTATTGTTGTCTGAATTTTGGTTGTGTATAGTTAGTATGTTAATTGTTGTTTTCCTGGTAGCTCAATGTTAAGCCTGTAAAAATAATAGGCAAAGGAAGAAAAGCATGAAGTTACGAAAAGATGACAATCAAAGCGAAGTCAGCATCTATGCAAGAAGACTTTCTGACCGTTATTTTAAAGCAAGCCATGGCTGGTATTTTTATACTAGAGAGGGTGAAACGATAGGCCCTTATTATGACAAAAACTCTGCTATGCACGGAGTAAATGATTATATTGAATTTTTATCTTTGGCCTCTTCTACTGTTTTAGAAAAGTATTTTAAATATTCTCATAAACAAACAGTAGCCCAAGTTGAATAATAGCTGATTACATATTCAAGAAGCTGTCAATTTTATTTTTGAAAAGCTCTTAACAGTTTAGTGATAGGAAGCCTGGTAAGTTGTTATATTATAAGGTTTCATCAATTGCTTTTTTGTTTCATGAATCGCTTATAAAAATAATTTACTGATAGCCTAAAAAAGGCTGGAACTATTGGGTCTATATAAACCAAATAGAGGCTTATATAAGTGAAATTAAGAAAATTGAATCAGCTAAAAAAATCACTAAAGAAGCTACAAATAATCCTGTGTATAAGCCTTGTGGTTTGGGTCGCTGGATGCACGATTCACCCTCGAACAGGTGAAGTGGAAGTTGATGTGCCAGAGACAATTCACATTGAACCAGGGTCATCACCTAGCAACGGTAAATTCTGCCCGCCAGGTCAAGCGAAAAAAGGACGTTGTTAATGCATGGATGATTAGCACTAAGCAGCATATTTTATTCCTACGTTGTCTTGGTGCTGCCAAACTACTTTACCAACCTTGGAGTTGCTCAACCGATTCAACTGAACCACCTGGCCAAGTTTTAACGGCTCTTCACAACATATCGCTGCACCGCCGGCAGACTGATTGACAATAGTACAATGGATGTGCTCGTGGCCACTACCAGCATCAATTTCAGCTGGCTCGTAACAGTTGATGCGCGGATAAATACGGCGATCTTGGGGTTGATTAGCGCCAGGGCCAATGCCTAAGTATTGTATTTCGTCATAATCGAGTGCTTTGAGTATGTTCTCTGGCTGATAATTTTTATTTAGCTCCATTAACTTTTCAACGCTAGGATGAATAAACTCATTCAAAGCAGGTAGTAGCCCTTTTTTATGGCGTTGGCTAGTTCCAATTGCCCGGCCAGGTTTTTTTAGTCTAATTAGATCAAACAAGTGATAAAATAGTGAATAGGTCTGATTGATAGCTGGGAATGACTCGTCCAAAGTGTTTTCTATTTCTTGTGTATATCTCTCAATATCAGACACCATTTGGGCATTAAATTGTAAGCCTGCTTCACTGGCCTCTCCCATCATCCACAATAAGGCTTGGTCTGACAAATAGGAATCAGTATAACCACCGCCAACATTAGCATGAACCCCACTGAACCAAACTTGTTTTATATTTTGGTCTGGTGATAACTCGGCAGTAGAATTAGTCCAGAGGTCAGGGTCAAAGGGGCCGCGCTTTTCATCAATCGCGATAGCCTGGCGGGCAAATTTAACATTATTGCCAAGCTTAGTGTCAAAAAAACCAACCCAGTATTTATGCGACAGTTTTTGTAAAAAGGGTAAGGGAATGCCTAATGCACCTACGGTATCCCAAACACCTAGAAAGCGGATGGAAATATTATTGTTAGAAATCTGTTTTATATGTAAATAGTCTTCATGCTCATTGGTCAGAAACCGTTGTTCTGGAGACATACGATAATATTTGTAAGCTTTTGATAACAGGTCTAAGTCATTTTTATTTAATAACCCAATTAACCCAATAAGCCCACAGAGTGCCCGGATAGTATAGGCACCTCTACTAAACCCAAAGCAGTAAATATCATCTCCTTTACAGTAGTTATTGGCAAGAAATCGGTAGGCTTGCAGAATGTTGCGTGAAATACCATAGCCAGTAAAGCCTCCTAGATATCTTTCAATCAGTCCTTCAGTGCCTATACCCGGGTCATAGAAAACCACTTGGGGAATTTTTAAGCGCAAACCAGGGCCTGAATAAGCCATTGGCTCAATTGCCCGCATGATTTTAACCACATTAGTTGGAATCATGCGTTTAGTCTTTTTGTCTATTTGATCTGGCCGGTTCCAAGTGCCATCACAGCATAAGATAATTCGTTTGGCCATTGTATAACTTTCATCAAACAGCTTTCAAAAAACGGTAACCACCATTGTAAGTATAGAAGCAAGATTGGACTAATTACGAAATTATTTGTTAGTTTGGTATCCATACTAAAGCCTCTTAAAAAGAGGGATTAATAAGCTGATAATGTCTCTGGGTAACGAATTTTATTCTTGTCATCTATACCCAATGCGAAGGGTTTTTAGGTGAGGACAACAAGTGACGAAGCCTCATGAGCCTATTGCAATAGGTGATTGGGGTGACAGTTAAATGCTCCTCGGCAATTGTTCCTGCATTGCCCTAATACATGACATCCATGTCATAATGTATTAACTGTATTCACACCATCCTTGGTGATTAGGAACGATGATAACAAAGCCTAAAAATGATTCGCGACGGGTATATTTCAAATATAGACATAAATTTGACAGTTATATCTAATTAATACGTCAAATATAAAAAATTGGCGTATATGCTATATAACAATGATGACTAATTGGCACTGATATTTGATGCAATTCATAATAAGAATGGCCACTCATCACTAAAAATTTGTGGCTTGTCTTTTACGCAACCGTAAAATTCTCAGTGTACTAACTTATTTATTAGAAGAGCGAATCAACATGCATGGAGAAAAGGATATATGCGGACAACAGGTTTTACGCTCATTGAAATGTTAATCACGTTAGCTATTGCTTCTATTCTCTTAGGTGTTGCTTACCCTGCTTTTAATAATATGATTAATGAAAATCGGCTAACTACAACCGCTAATTCTTTTATTGGAGCGTTAGCGATAGCACGTAATGAAGCTATTAAAAGAGGTGTGCAAGTTAGTGTTGTAGCTAAAGATGCAACGGATAATAATAATGAATGGGGGAGAGGCTGGACAGTTCAAGATGCGGCAAATAATGTTATCAGAGACTTTCCCTCATTGAACCAACAAAATATTAGTTTAAATAGTACTGGTAATATTAATACGATTACCTTTAATGCCCGTGGTTTTCTAGCAACTAATCAAGATAACGTTGATATCCAAATACCTGGTAGTACAACCAGCCGTTTGGTAACAATCACTCGCTCTGGTGTTACTCGTATAGAGAAATTATGATGGAAAATTCAAACACTTATAGGGTTTCAGAAAAGCACAGGATAATTAGGAAACAGCATAAAATAGTCGATGAAATGAAAATTTATCGACAGCAAGGCATTGGGATAATGGAAATATTAATTTCTATTCTTGTGCTATCGATTGGTTTATTGGGTTTGGCAGGATTGCAAGCGGTTGGTTTAAAAAATAATAGCCAGTCTTTTGATAGAAGCTATGCAGTATTTTTGGCAAATAATATTTTAGACAGAATTAGAGCAAACCCTACTGCAGACTATACAACAGGTATTAACGATGCTCCTAGTGTAGCAGCTAATAGCTGTGAAACTGGAACTTGTAATGCCAATGCATTAAGAGATTACGACTTAGCTCAGTGGAAATGTTTATTAGGTCGTTTTAATCAAAATGGAAACTGTGTAACTTTTACCTCAAGTGTATTAAATCCAGCGAATAATCAGTTCCAAAATACTCAGCTACAAGGCTTATTAAGTGATGGTACTGGCTCTATTACAAGAGTCGTTACAGGGAGTACAACCCGTTATACCATCTCAATTGAATGGGCCGATCCAACCAACGTAACAGACCCTAATGATCCAGCCAATACAGGGGTTAACAAGCGCTCTAATTATACTATGGTTACGGATATATGAAAGCTAATAGAATCTATAAAAATAGTGGTTTTACTATTGTTGAGATGATGATCTCGCTAGTATTGGGAGCATTATTATTAGGCGGTATTATTAGTTTGTTTACTAATAATCAACAAACCTATCGTATTATTCAAGGTACTGCAAACTTGCAAGATAATGCACGGTTTGCGATTGATGTCATCAGTGAAGATATTCGCATGTCTGGATATTATGGCTGTTTATCGAATAGTGCGGCTCCAGTATACAACCCATCTTTGTTAAATACTGGCAGCAATATTGACTTTCTTTTTCAAAACCTTTCGCTGGGTTTAGAAGCTTTTGAGGCTACAAATGTAACTACTTGGCAACCAGCATTACCAGCGTTATTAACGGTAGACTTACCCGCGCTTAATCGTCCTCCCCCTCAAGGTGGAACGGATGTTGTTGCAATTAAAAGAGTGATCAGTAACGGTGTAACCCTGAATAGCTTAAATGATCCAACCAAAACAATGCAGGTAGAGGGTACTGGTTCTTTTGCACAAAACGATGCAGCAATCATTAGTGATTGCGAAAAAGCAACACTCTTTCAAGTTACCGCTGCAAATGATTCTGGTACTAACCAAAACATTGAATATAAAACAACAGGCGCCACCCCAGGTAATATAAATGCACCTATATCAACAGGTGCAAGCTATGTTGCGAGCTCATCAAGTGTTTATCAGTTTGCTAGCGCTGTTTATTATATAGCCCCAGCCTGGGATACAACTAATAATCAAGCAGTCACGAATAATAGAGGAGATCAAGTGCTTTCCTTATGGCGAATACAGGGTATTAATACTGCTGGTCAACCAGTTCCTGAAGAGTTATTAAGAGGAGTTGAAAATCTGCAAGTGGTGTATGGGGTAGATAGTAACCCTGCACCACCTAATGAAGGTGATAATACAATTGACCAGTATCTGAATGCAAACCAAGTTGATGCTATTGCAAATGGGTTTGAAAGGGTAATAACTGCAAGAATAGATCTAACAGTTAACTCTATCGATTCTATTGGTACCCAAAATGATGGGGTATTACGTCGTACTTTTTCTCATACCGTAAAGCTTAGAAATAGAGGTAGTTAATATGCTAGCGATTATATATACAAAAGCAAAAAATTTACCTGTGTCAGCTGCTAAAAGATTAAATAATCTACCGGATAAACAACAAGGGGCTGTATTATTTATTAGTTTAATTATTCTGCTTGTTTTATCTATTATAGGCATTAATGCAGTAGATAGAGCTAATATTGACGCAAAAATCAGTGCAAACTTTCGAGACTATAATGTTGCTTTTCAGACAGCAGAAAAAACCCTGATGGAGGCCGAAGGTTTTGTAAGGGATAATGTTGGGACCTTGGCACTATTTACTGATAAGGGAGATAATGGCTTATATTCAAAAAGTGCTGCAGATGGTGCGATGTGGCAAAACTGGAAAAATATAAATACACAGAAATTAACCTCACAGCAAATGACTGGATATTATGTACAAGGAGATCCAGAGTATTACATAGAAAACTACGCCACTATTAAACCTGATAGTGCTGTTTTAAACCAGGATAATTATGGAGAATCTGCCGCCTTGGGAGAAATAGAAATATTTCGTGTTACAGCCAGAGGGGTGGGTAGCTCGGCAGACTCACAAGTAATTTTACAAAGTATGTACGCAAAACAAATGTAATATGCAGGGGTAGCTTGCAAGGGGTAAAAAATATGAAATGCCACAAGCCCACAATGAGAAGGACACCTATTGCGCTGGCAGTTGCATCAATAATGGTTATACCAACAACACATTCTGGGCCTTTGAACTTAGCCCAGAATGCTCTAGAAATAGCGCCAGGCGCTGAACCAAATATTGTTATTTTATTTGACGATTCTGGTAGTATGGACTGGGAAGCATTAATGGCCTCGGGGGTTATGATAGCTAACCAGCCAAATGGTACAAATATTGGTGGTTCAAAAGGGAGTGTCGTTCATCAACCTGGTTGTGGTTATTCTTATTATTATGGTGTAGATTTTAACTCAAACACATATGGATCTAAGTGTTATGTGGCAGAAACTAATAACTGGCGGTTTAGGAACAGTGACTTTAATAAATTGTACTTTGACCCCAACAAGGAATATAAACCTTGGCCTGGTTTGAATAAGCAAGGCAAGCCATTTACTAATATTGATGTTACTAAAGCACCTGATAACCCCTATGACCCTAAAGAGTTTATAGATCTAACAAAAGACAATGAGGTTTTTCCAAGAGGCAGCTCCAGTGTTGGATTTAAATATTATACCTGGAAAGACGATGGTGATGGTCTTTTTGAAAATGGAGAGCAAACTGAATTTAGAATAAAAAATGCTGATGCAAAAACTAAACAAAATTTTGCTAACTGGTTCAGTTATTACCGTTCTAGAGACTTGGTAGCAAAAGGAGCCTTAGGGTTTGTTTTGGAAGATTTAACCAATGCCAGAATTGGCTTTACTACTATAAATACTAAGGCAAATAACTTCCCTGTTGCGTCAATGAATGCTTCTGCATTATCTGGCAATAAAAAAGCACTATTAGATAAAATATATGGAACGCCAATCCCAGCAAGAGGAACCCCACTAAGAAGAAATTTACGTGATGTAGGTAAATACTTTGCCTGCCAGTCAGGTAACCGATTTGATGCTAGTGGTGCTAACTGCCCTATCCAGCCAGCTCCCATTGGTACTTGCCAACAAAACTACTCATTATTGATGACTGATGGTTTTTATAACGGTGGATCCCCTAGTGTAGGTAACCAAGACAAGAATAGTAGTAATCAATTTGATGGTGGCGCATTTGCTGATGGTGTGAGTGAAACGCTGGCAGATGTAGCAATGAAATATTACAAAACTGATTTATCAGGTTTAGATAATAAGGTACCTACTACTAAATATGACATAGCACGTTCTACTTCATTAACAACTGATGATACTTTACATCAGCATATGTCTACTTTTACAGTGGGCTTTGGCTTAAAAGGCAGTGTAAGTAATTTTCCCACCAATCCTTCTACAGCATTTAACTGGCCTAACCCTTTCAACAGCACTTTGGCTAAAGTGGATGATTTATTGCATGCAGCTTACAACGGGAGAGGTAATTATCTAAGTGCTGGTGATCCAACCCAGCTAGTTACTGGTTTACAAGAAATGTTTCGAGGTATTCAAGCTGATTCTGGTGCAGCCAGTGCAGTGGCATTTAATACCCAAAGTATTAAAACAAACTCTGTTGCGTATCGTGCTTTGTATAATCCTAAATTACATAATGGCGATGTATTGGCTCATCCTGTTAATCAAACAACAGGGGTTGTAGATACGAATACAACACTTTGGTCAGCAGCTGAGAAGCTAGATGAAAAGCTTTCAGGTAATAATGCTAATAATCGTAATATTATTACTTACCGAGTTAATGCAGATGGTACTAAAACAGGCGTTCCCTTTAATTATGATACTCATTTAACTGCCACTCAAAAAAGCTTATTAGATAATCCTGTGCCTTTTGCATTGCCTGCAGGTTATGGTGATAATGATGGAAAAATAGGTGACGAGCGCCTTGCTTATTTGCGAGGAGATCAGACGCATGAAGGTGATAAAGCTGATCAAGGCGAATTCCGTGGCCGGTTAAAAAATAAGGGTAGGTTAGGAGATATTATTCACTCAACACCGAGTTATGTTGGTGTTCCTTTATTTACTGGGCGTGATAATGCCCCCTATCCAACTAATAATAAATATTCCAGTTTTGCTTCTACTTATAGTAATAGAACACCTATGCTGTATGTTGGTGCTAATGATGGCATGCTCCACGGTTTTAATGCTACTACAGGAGAAGAAATTTTTGCTTATGTGCCTAATGTGCTTTTTGACAAACTAACTGATTTAACTTTCCCTGATTATGTTCATAAAATGTATGTGGATGAAAAGCCTAGTATTAATGATGCTTTTTATAATAATGCCTGGCATACCGTATTAATTGGAGCACTTGGAGCAGGTGGGAAAGGACTATTTGCTTTGGATATTACCAGTCCAACTACATTTGCTACGGAGGCGGGTGCTTCTAATAATGTGATGTGGGAGTTTACTTCAGCGGATGATGTTGATCTTGGATTCACCTATAGTCGCCCAATTATTACTATGACCAATGCCAAGGATGGTAGTGGTGAGCATATTTGGGCTGCCATTTTTGGTAATGGCTATAACAGTAGCAGTGCAGATGGTGATGCAGCACTTTTTATTGCTAAATTGAGTGGGGGGCTTGATGGTAAATGGGTGCTCAACCAGGATTATTATAAATCGGTTACAGGGAAAGGTAAGGCAGAAAGTAGTGATGGCCTGACACCTAATGGTTTAGGTATCCCCAGAGCAGTGGATTATGACAGTAATGGTACAGTTGATTATATTTTTGTAGGAGATTTGCAAGGGAATGTTTGGCGATTCGATTTAACCAGTAGTAACCCCGTTGATTGGAATAATGCTGCTAACCGGCAAATTATATTTACCGCAACAGATAAAAACGGCAAACCTCAGCCAATTGTTAATCAACCAATAGTTGTGCGTAATCCCAAACAAGGGCTAGCAGGTGTTATTGTGGTGGTAGGTACTGGTACCTGGTTTAAAGAAGATGATATTGGTTCTACTGACATACAGGCTATGTATGGAATTTGGGATGATTTTACTGGTAGTGGTTATCCTGTCAGTAAGAGTGAGTTGGTTGAACAAGATTTTATTAATGAGGTGGATCAAGTCAGTGGTTTTACAGTTAGGAGCTTAACCAACAACCCAGTGGATTACTCCAAAGATAATGATTTGATGGGATGGCGACTGGACTTTGATGCAGAGATTGCTGGTGGTGGTGCTATTGAATATCCCGGTGAACGAGCTGTACGCAGACTATTCTTAATTGGTAACAGCCTGTTAACAACAACGGTTATACCAAACCCAGCACTAGCTTGTGCAGTATTACCAGGTGGTTTCTTGATAGGGATTGATCCCACCACAGGAGGGAAGTCCAAAACCACAGTTTTATTTGATTTGAATAATGATGGAAAATTTGATGGGAAGGATAGTTTACCCAATGGTACTTCTGTGTCAGGTATTCGACTGGATGAAATACCTAATGATCCATCCTTTATTGGCAACAGAATAGTGATACAGCAACATACAGGAGAAATAACCGGTTTTGGAGCTAATATTGAAGGAATGAATACTGGACGCCTCTCATGGAGACAGTTGTTTGTTGAGTAACGTGCTGGAGCTAAAATGATGAAATTCGCCAAAATTTGTAAGTGCTTAAAACGATATCTAGTCCCTCTGCTATTGCTGGTTGGTATGGCCAGTGCTGAAGATATTGCTCAACAAAATATCGTAGCTGAGAGTTTACCAGCCTATTATCCTGCTCAATTTGAGCAGGTTAGAGTTATTAACACGATTAACACTGGAAAAAACTTTCTGGAGGCAGACGCACTGCACTTTAGTATATGGAACAACGCCAAGGTACATTTATTGAAAACTGAATTTGGCAACTTGGTTGATTTAAAGCCAGGTATGGTAATAGGGTTTACGATCAAAAAGTTTGGCGATACCAGTTATATTAATGAAATATGGGAGCTTCCTGAAGAAATGGCACCTCCTCTACAATAATAAATAGAGAAAAATAATGATGAAACAAAACAGGTTGAGGCTTTTAGCATTGGGTTTTACTTTAATTGAGTTATTAATAGTCATTGCAATTGTGGGGATTTTGGCAGCAGTTGGCTATCCGTCATACCAGGAATATGTATTGAGGACTAGGCGTGCTGATGCCCAGTCGGCCTTAATGCAAATGGCTAACGCCATGGAGCGTCGCTATACAGAAGCATCTCCGGCAACTTATACTGGCTTAGCGGGTGCAGGAGGTGTTCCCAATAATGATTTTTTTCCAGATGAAGTCCCTATTGATGAAGCTAACCCTGATAATCCAACCCATAACTTAAGAATAAACAATGCGACAGCTACTATGTATGTATTGACAGCAGAGCCAATAGATACTTCACCTGGAGATAGAGATGGCTATTTGGCTTTATCCTCAACAGGAGCTCGTTGTTGGATTCGAGGAACCTATGCGCCTACAGGGCAGTTGACTGACCAACAGGTCAGAGACTGTACTGGTGGAGAAAGTTGGTAATATAGCCTTTGTGGTGAGTATCTGTTGTACGTTTTGAGTAATTATATTAGCTGACGAATGGTACTATTGACTGATCCTAAGTAGCCTCTGCCAAATAAGTTCAAGTGGTTAATTAAATGGTAGAGGTTATATATTGATTTTCTTTGTTGATAGCCTTTTTCAAGTGGATAAACAGCTTGATAGCCTTGATAGAATGCGTCGGGTAAGCGTTCAAACAACTCTGTCATGGCAAGGTCAACTTCTCGATCTGCGTAATAACAAGCAGGATCAAACAGTACTGGCCCAGTTTCTGTAAAACCGGTGTTGCCTTTCCATAAATCACCATGCACTAAAGATGCTAGTGGTTGATGCTCTGCTAATTGATTGTAAATAACATCAATAATCTGTTGGTTGGGTGCAGCAAGCATATAGCCATTACTGGTTGCTATTTCCAGTTGATATCCAATGCGTTGTTGGGCAAAAAAATTTGCCCACTCATTATTCCAACTATTTTTTTGAGCTGTATGCCCAATAAAATTATCATCGGGCCAACCATAGTGTTGTTTACCGTTATTTATTTTGTGCAAGTGTGCTAGCTGCTCGCCATATTGAAACCAATCTCCTGTGGTGATGAGATTGAGGTATTTCAAAACAAGGAACTGGTTATCCTCATACTCACCAAATATTACTGGCTCTGGAGCATTTATTGCTTTTGTAGCCAGAATAGCAGTTAGTCCATTGAACTCTTGTTGAAACCAGTCAGATGGCATGCCAGATTGCAGCTTAAGAAAAAGTTGCTGCTTAGAGCCTTCCAGTTTAAAAGCTTGGTTAATATCACCTCCATGAATAGGGTAGGTTGTTATAGTGTGAAAGTCCTTATTAAGCTTGCAACTGATGAGTTTGTCGATAGTTGTTAGTAGCTGAGTATTTAAAGTTGGCATTTAAATGTCCTTGTAAGTCAGTGAGCTATACTATCAATTTAATATTGACTATACAGTAAAATGAGTAGGACTGTTGTTTTGCGAATCAGAAAAATAATGGTGTTATTGTTGCTGGTGAGTTTTGGACTATCTGGTTCACTTGTACTGGCTCAATGTCAAAAAAAAATGTTCTTAATAGCCTGGAATGGTTATGAGCCTTTTTTATACCAAAATGAGAATAAAGAAGTCACTGGGCTTGATACAATAGTAATTAAGAATGTATTTGATAGAGCTGGCTGTAAATATCAATTTATAGAAATGCCCTGGAAGCGGTCTTTGTTAGAAATTAAGCAAGGCAACTTGGATATGCTGCCTACTGCCTCAATCACGGATGAAAGAAAAAAATACGCTCTATTTAGTGATGAATATCGTGATGAAGAATATCGAATTATTATACGAAAAGGAGAGGCAAAGGAATGGCCGCTCAAAAAACTGTCTGATATTGTTAGCTTAAAGATGCGTATTCTGGTTGAGTTAGGTGCATGGCTCGGGGATGAGTATAATGCAGCTAGAAAAAAGGAAAACTTTGAACAATTATTGCTAAAAATGCCCCTAGTGGATCACAGGGCACTAAAAATGCTGTTAGCCAGTCATGTAGATGGTCTTATTATGGAACCTCCCACTGCAAAGTTTAAAGCAATGGAGCTAGGAAATTTGGATAGAATTGATGTTCATCCGTATATAGTCAATGCTGATCCCGTTTACTTTATGTTTAGTAAAAAAACTGTTAGTCCCAAAGACATAGAAAAAATTAATAAAGCATTATTAGAATATAAAAATACAGCTGAATATAAGGCGTTGTACGACTTTAATAAATAATTATAAGGTTGGTGAATAGTTTCATAGGATTGTGAGAAAATTCTATTAAATTCTTGTCTATACTGATTGCTAAGTAAAGGTTTCTTAAAACTGACAATAGTTTGACTATTATTTGCCGTAGAGATACAAATATTGCTTTTATGGCGATGGATATAGGGCTCACCACTATAAATTCATCTGAAAGTCGATCAAAAGTAATTTGGTTAAAATGTAAGTAACCTGTTGTGTCACAGGTTGCTACAGGTTACTGACGGTATGCTGCTTAGTAAACAGAAATATGGAGCCATTGCCAGACGACTACTCATCGCTGTCGTTGGGGTGAGTACTACAATTGCTATTTTAACCACTAGTGTACAGCTAGGGCTTGATTATTGGGAAGACATGCGTCGAATGAACGGTGTTTTTCAACAAATTAAGGCTTCTAGTGTGCCAAGTATTATGCGTTCAGTATGGTTATTTGATGAACCTCAAATCAAAATTCAGCTAGATGCGTTTGTTCAAATTCCAGAAGTAGTATATGCCGAAATTCGCCAGGACGATGAAGTTGTTTGGAAGGCTGGTGAAATCGAAGCAGATCGAACCTTAAAAGAAGAAGAATTTGAGCTTATTGCTAAGCCTCTTAACTCATCTCCAATTGACTTAGGAAAGTTGAAAGTTGTTGCTGATATGAGCCAGATTTATAGTCGGCTTATAGATAAATTTGCAGTTATTCTAGTTTCAAATAGCATAAAAACAGCAATTGTAGCAGTAGTTATCTTACTCGTATTTTGGAACCTTGTGACGCGCCATCTAATTAGAATGTCCGAATACTTAAAAAGCACTGAACCAGGTGATGCGAAGAAAAAGCTGACTCTATTGCGAGGGCCAAGTAAAGAAAATGATGAGCTGGATATATTAGTTAAAGCAATAAACGATAATTATCAGCATTATGCAAGTAATAAGCACTATCCAGGTATTTCTGATAACGAAGGTATTTTTTATAAAAAAATTGGCGAAGAACCTCTCAAGCAAGATAATAGTATTTCTAATGCATTACAACAACAAAAGCAAGACGTTCTCGTTGAAACGGAAAAAATGGCTGCACTAGGAGGGCTACTAGAAGGTATAACTCAGGATATTGAGCATCCTTTAACAACAAGCAAGACGGCTACTAAGGCACTTCAAAATCAGTTAATAGAAGCTGAGCATCAGTGTGACGAAGAGTCAGTAAATAAAAATGTTATTTTAGCGCTTCTCCATAATTGTCAGAATCATATTAAAACCCTTACTTCAAATTTAAACTCTGTACACCGAATGACTGCTAATATTCGGCGATTTGCCAGTGGTAGGGAAAAAGTTGTCTTTAAAAATGTAAAATTAAAGGAAGAAGTAGAAGAGGTTGTAGATGCTGTGCTGTCCCAACACCCAACAAAAAATATTAACACTATCATCAATATTGATGAAGCTATTCTTTTATCCACTTACCCGGCAGCAATTCACCAGTTATTAATAAACCTGGTTACCAATGCACTGCAGCATGGTTTTGAAGAGGGAGCTGTAGGAGTACTGAAAGTGGCCGCTGAGGAAAAGGGAGATACAGTTGTATTAACAATAGCAGATGATGGTAAAGGTATGGACCCTGAAACACTTGCCCATATCTTTGATCCTTTTTTTACAACAAAAGTAAACAAAGGCGGAACAGGGCTTGGTATGTACATAGTTTACAATATTGTTACTCAAAAATTACAAGGAACTATTATTTGTGAAAGCCAGCCAGACAAAGGTGCCAAGTTTATTATTTCACTCCCTTCGTTAGAATTTGCTAATGTTATTGATTTAGGTGCAGGATAAACTGCACTTAATCCCAGTTATGCCCATGCAAAGCGTGTTTTCAGCTAGCTTGTGCTTACAGCTAACATATATTATGTGACGTTTATGTTGTTCTAGTCCTTAGTTATGTGTCGTGGTTTGTTGAATTTCTTTGCTCTCTTTTTCTGTTGAAAGATTATAAGCTTTCCTGTGGTCTAACCTTTAATAATGCCTGTAGCTAGTAAAAGCGGGTCATATATAACCACTCATAAAGAGTATACTTATTATGTAGGGCAGGCAGGTAGTGATAGGAGAAAAGAATGCATCAAACTGTCAAAAATTACTATGGAAAAGTCTTACAAAACTCACAAGATTTAAAAACCAATGCTTGCACTACAGATACAAAACTACCTCTCCATATTCGACAAGCCCTTGCTAATGTTCACGAAACCGTATTGAGTCGATACTACGGATGTGGATTAGTAGCGCCAGAAGTGTTAGCAGGCTGCAAAATTTTAGATTTAGGCTGTGGTGCTGGCCGTGATTGCTATGTTTTAGCCCAATTAGTAGGGGAGGCGGGACATGTAGCAGGAGTAGATATGACAGATGAACAATTGGCTATTGCATCCCAGTTTTTGGAGTATCATCAACAGCAGTTTGGTTTTAAAGCCAGCAATGTAGCCTTTTATAAAGGCTATATCGAAAACTTGGCAGAAAACTCTTTTGATGTGATTATCTCTAATTGTGTAATTAATTTATCACCAGATAAGGAGTCGGTGTTAAAACAAGCATATCGCTTATTAAAACCTGGTGGAGAAATGTACTTTGCTGATGTTTATGCTGATCGGCGAATTTCACCTGAACTAGTTGATGACCCTGTATTATATGGTGAGTGTCTAAGTGGTGCGCTTTATTGGCAGGATTTTTTAACTATAGCTAAACAAGCTGGATTTATAGATCCAAGATTAGTTAGTGATAGAGTGATAAAAATAGAGCAGAGCGAAATTAAACAAAAATTAGCCAATACTAATTTTTATTCAGCCACTTACCGGTTATTTAAGTTGCCAGAATTAGATAGTAATTGTGAAGATTATGGGCAGGCGGTTATTTATAATGGAGCTATCCCTTATAACGAAGAACAGTTTGTTCTTGATAAGCATCACATTATTGAAGCTGGTAAAGTATTTCCAGTCTGTGGTAATACCTGGCGTATGCTAGCTGAAACTCGATTTAAACCTTACTTTCAATTTATTGGTGATTTCTCAAAGCATTATGGTGCTTTTCAAGGTTGTGGTATAACACTGCCATTTGCTAAGGATGAATCAGAAGCAACAGCAGCAGCTTGTTGCTAAGAAAAACAAACCAGAGGCATAGTGAGTGGGCGATATCATAACCAGCAGTGAAGCAAGAAGTACTGAGTGGAACTATACCAGCAAAGGAGAAAAACGGGGTTATATTCAACCCCGAGGTTTAGATGAACTGTGGTTTCATATTGGTACAGCTTGTAACTTGTCTTGTTCGTTTTGTTTAGAAGGCTCTAAGCCTGGTGACAATCGATTACAGTTGATGCGTCTGACGGATGTTAAGCCTTTTATTCATGAGGCATTGACGTTAGGTGTACAACAGTTTTCCTTTACTGGTGGAGAGCCATTTGTAGCCAAGGATATGGTTAAAATACTTAATTATGCGGCACAATATAAGCCCTGTTTGGTATTAACTAATGGTACTGACCCAGTACTCAAAAGAATGAACAGTATTTTATCTTTAAAAGATACTAAATATCCCATTGCGTTTCGGATTAGTTTGGATGACATAAGCCCACAATTACATGATCAGGAAAGAGGAGAAGGCTCATTTGAGAAATCTCTGCAGAGCCTTCAATTACTCCATCACAATGGTTTTAAAGTTTCTATCGCGCGACAAATGGTTAATCCTAATGAAGATAAGGTCAAGCAGGACCAGGTTTTTTATCAACTATTGAGCCAGTATGGTTTGCCTGATAGCATAAATATTATTGCATTTCCAAATTTCTTTCAGCCAGGTAGTACAGTGGAAGTACCAGAAATAAGCGAAACTTGTATGACTACTTATCATACAGAAGAAAGCAGACAACAGTTTATGTGTGCTTATAGTAAAATGCTAGTTAAGATAAATGGTAAAATCAAAGTGTATGCTTGTACCCTGGTGGATGATGATAAAGACTATGAAATAGCTGATACTCTAACAGAAGCTATGACGGCAAGGATAAGCTTAAAGCATCATCGTTGTTTTAGTTGCTTTGCTCATGGAGCAAGCTGTAGTGAATAAATCTCATTTGCAACAAGAGGTATATTTCTTAATAAGTTCAATATAAGCTTAGAAAAGGATGCAAATTTCTTATTGGGTATCCAAAAATATAAAAAATAGTTGCTAAATCCTGCAATAAACATTTCTTATATAAGATAAATTACGCCCTACGCTTTGGGTATACCTTTCTCATCGGGTGTACATGGTGTCGTAGATATTTATTGCTGTTAAGAAAAACCATGCCTGCCATCTTTAGTGTTAGCCAGATAGCTAATTTGCATACCTATCAAGAGACTCCAAAAACATTTAGTGATACCTTTTCAGGAGTATTATCAAATGGGAACAGAGCAAAATTACTACAGGCTGATTCAAAATCTAGAGAGCGCTTCTATCAGCATACGAAACCCTATTCAACTCCGCTCAATAACAACCTTAATAAACTTGCCAGATTAAAAATTATCCGTATTTTGAGTCAAGGTGAACAAAATGCTACCAATCAGCAAGCATCAACCACAAGCATTCCATTAGTCGCAGCAAACCTTACTACTTTTGCAAAAGACATATTTTGCAATGTTCAGGGGGATGTCAGCTATTTGGATGTTGTAGTAGCTAAGCAAAGTCAAGGTTTGGTTGACCTACTAAAATTTTATTACTTTTATGCAAAGGAAGAATTGCTTGAAGTAATAAAACTGTCAGAACTAACAGAACAGTTTGAGATAAGAGAATTAGATACGATCATTGATAAGCTGAAAACTCAGGCAATAAGAAACCAGAATAAAAAACAAATAATCGCTGATGATGAGTACCAACAGCTCATGAAGTATATCCCAGAGGTGTTTATCAATATACTGTTAATTAACCTTACCTATCTCAGGCAGACTAAGCCAACCCCTATTTAATGTGAGCTGGATATTATGTCAAGCTTACTTCTACCTAATACTACAAATCACTAAAAGTTGAGTATTTAAAATGCCTGGAAGGTAGCGCGGCAACCATTCTTAACCCATAGTATGTTATCATAGGCTCCCCAGTCCTTATTTTGTTGGCATAAAGATTTTGAGTGTCGCTTTATTAGCCAGGCTCCTTTAATACTTAATGGTAATCGACATTCTTTATACTTTTTATTATTGCTGCTGCAATTAACGCTAATTGGGTCAACGTTTAGATTTGTAACAACCTCAAAGATAGCGCGACAGCCTTTAGTAACGGTAATTTGATTTCCATATGCAGACCAGGTGCTATTGTTACAGCTAGCTCTAGAAAGGCGTTTTTTTACGTTAGTATGTTGAATTTTTAAATTGCCTAACAAGCAAACCGCTGGTTTGTGGTCATGGCTTTCACAAGTTGGATAAATAGTGCGAAAGCCTACAGCGGCAGCGAGTTCTGGATCTTCAATATATTGGCTAAAATGATGAGGTGAGTCTGCCAACCCTTGTTGAGCGGATGTTAATAACAAGCCTGCTAATAAATAGTTAGCACTGATTTTTTTCATACCTACTTTCCTTGTCACAGTATAAATAACTTTATCGAGCCTAAATATTAGCTCTCTTTATTTTTATAATCAATTAAAGTTTTTACTAAAACTAATCTGGTAAATTTAATGGGGTGACCAATTTTATATTTTTTAAAGTGTCATATAAATAAAGTTAATTTATATTTTTTATATAGTATCCTAACCATAAATCTATAGTAGGTGTAAAAATAAGGCAGTATATGTTCATGCTGAAGATCAAGTTTTACAGCAGTATGCTTGTGCTCTAGAGGTAGAAAAATTATTCGCGAATAGTATATGTCAGCGTCTATTTATTAGCTTAGAAAGTAAAATGTTACCTTGTAGATGCTTTAGAAGTATATCTAAATTAAGGGCTGTGGGTTAATTACCCACATAAATAGGTTCCTGTTCCTACGGCGCATAGATCATTCCGATTGTTATAAAACTCTGAGCGAGTCACTGCTACTTTATTACCGGATCTTAATAATGTTGAGCTAACGTAAAAACTTTCTCCTCTGCCTGGGCGTAAATAATCGACTCGTAAGTCGATAGTACTCACTCGGGCTAAACGCTGGATACGTTCTTGAATATCAACATGTTCTAGCTTACGAAATGCTCCTACTAGCGCCATGGCGCCACCGCTGACATCAATCATAGATGAAATAACGCCACCATGTAAAATGCCTGTTATATAGTTACCAATCAAGTCTTCTTTCATTGGTAAGTGCATTTCAACTAAATTAGGAGTGACATTGGTTATTTTCATACCAACTAACTGGTTGAAAGGAACTTTATCAATAAAGCTCATGACGGCAGCTTTAATTTCGGGTAAAAATTCTTCATATCCAGTAGTCATATTGCAATACTCTAGCAATCAGTTAGTACCAACGTTTGGTTAGCCATCAATGGACTAACCGCCAACCCGGATATTTCTATGGATTTATGAAATATTCGGGTTGGCGATTGAATTCTAGAGGTATTGTATCATTAAGCGCAACTTGTTGTGTTAAATAAAAGCAATGACTTGCTTCACCAAAAGCGCAACTTGTTGTGTTAAATAAAAGCAATGACTTGCTTCACCAACTTAGCAATCCCATCTGCCGCTTCACTAATGCGACTGGCTAACATATAGGCTGGTGTGGTTACCAGCTTATGTTTTTCATCAACAACGATATCATTAACTACACAATTTTGGTGAATGA
The DNA here is from genome assembly GCF_028858535.1 of Spartinivicinus poritis. Classification (NCBI taxonomy): domain Bacteria; kingdom Pseudomonadati; phylum Pseudomonadota; class Gammaproteobacteria; order Oceanospirillales; family Zooshikellaceae; genus Spartinivicinus; species Spartinivicinus poritis. The sequence continues at coordinate 145,547 of NZ_JAPMOU010000011.1, read as the reverse complement.
CGTTCATTTGCTCTAATGCTGCTGCGGTTTCTTCATCATTGCCAATAGTGCACCTCACTGGCTCACCAAAAATTTTGCCGGCAAGTGCAGGTGCAATGCAAATTAAACCAATAGGCTTGTTATTTGTTGCAAATGATTGACATGCTTTTTGAACACTTTCTGGCATATCCATTGTGGCCCCTTTAGTTGCAAAATTGGACAAATTTTTAGCTACACCGTATCCGCCAGGTAATATTAGTGCATCAAATTCACTGGTAACTAATTGGCTTATATCCTTTATGTTACCGCGAGCAATTCTTGCTGATTCAACCAAGACATTACGTTTTTCTGGAGTAGCTTCACCAGTTAAGTGATTGACAACATCGGCTTGATCTATATCAACAGCGAAACACTGATAATTTATATTTAATAAGTCAAGGTTAAGTAGGGTTAAAACAGACTCATGAATTTCAGCGCCATCAAGAAAGCCACAGCCAGACAGAATAACAGCTACTTTTTTGGTCATTGTTAATGTTCTCCAATTATTTGTGCTAGTCGGGACTCGTTTTTAGGTGTAAAAAATTAGCAAGAATACCTGCAGTGATAGGTGCATTCTACTTTAGTTGTATATTGCTAATAGCTGCATAGTAGCAAACCAGTTTGAAAAGAGAAACAGACTAGATAGTCATTATTTTATAAGCTGTTGTATCATTCGTGAACAATTTTTAGGGGTTACCGTCGTTTTTTACTCTATAAACCTATTATTTATAGTTTTATAGGGCTTTGTTACTTAATAGTCATATCTAATAAATTATTCGTACAGAATTCTAGTTATACCTTAGTTGTAGTGTTTGGTGTTGATTTGTAGTGTTTCACGAAAAATATATAAGTATTCAGACCTATTGTTGTTTTGTTAATAACTGCTTGTAAAGTATCGTTTACATACGAAAGTTGTTTTTAGTAGGTTTTCTTCTGAGGATTAATGACAAAGAAAAATTTAACTTGCTATCATATCTGTCACTGAAAACATTGTTGCCCAAAAATTAAATAAAAGGATAGATTGATGAAAAAAATAGCAAAAAAAATACTCACTACTGCGGCTTTAATTAGTGCTGCTTTTGTTGGTAATGCAATGGCAAACAATTATCTGCCAATGACTATTGGTGATTATGTTGTTTATCAAGGTGATAAATCTAACCAGCAAATCCCATCAAAAGTTGTTGAAGATGATGGTACTTGGAAGTATTTTAAAAACTTTGGTGGTTTGGGTGACCTTTGGTTGCATTTAAGTGATGATAATAAAATATACGTTTGGTCTGAGGCTGATAAAAAAGTACAGTTGTTTGTAGATTTGAATTCAGCTGAGGGTAATGTACAGAAAGTAGGTATTGCTCCTTGTAATAACGGTGAGGTAACAATTACTAGCCGTGCCGAAGAAGTAAAAGTCCCTGCTGGTGCTTTTGATAATATAATTAAGCTATCATTCCGTAATAATTGTGCAGATGCTGGTGTAACTGAGCTGTGGTTAGCGCCAGAGGTGGGTGTAGTTAAATGGTCTGAAACGTCAATTATGGGGCCTAGAGATTACCAAATGGTTCATGGGAATGTGTTAGGGAATACTTATCCAAAGAAATAGTTTGTATGTCTTTTTTAAAGACAGGCTGGGTAGCCCCTAGCCTGTCTTGTTTTTTTACAAAACTCGTGTTGTTTTCCAATAGTGTCGTTGCCAATAGGGCTGATTAAGCTTAGATATAATTACCCCTTTGGATTTGGATACATGTAAAAAGCGATTGTTTCCCAAGTATATTCCAACATGTTGATAATTACGGCTAGTTTTAAAAAATAGCAAATCTCCTGATCGACGGCTTTTTAATGAAACTGTTTTACCTGTACGAGCTTGCTGTTTCGTTGATCTGGGTAGTTGAATTTTAAAGACGGTTTTATATGTTTGCTGAACAAAGGATGAGCAATCAATTCCTGATTTATTGGTTCCACCATACCGGTAGGGTACCTTTTGCCAGTGCTGATAATGCTGTTCAAGTCTTTTGGTAATGGCTTGTTCAGAAGCTGATGCAGGAAGCGGATCTTCTGTTATTGTTGGTGAAAAGCTGCATGCAGAAAGTAAAGTGAGCAAACAGCCAGTTAGCAGGGTTAATGCAGTAAGTCTTAGTTGAGTTATAGGCATTCAGTCCTCATTCGGTCAACATATCAAAAAAGGTTTTGCAGCTTAGCCCGGATATTTCACTAAACATACGGACTTTCAATAGTTTATATAGTTGATATTAACCGAAACTGAACCCAATCTTTGATTGTGTTCGCTTATAAAAAGCCACTGGCTTCTCTACATAGGTTTAGTGGATTAGAGATGACCTTTATTTTCTGTGCCATTACAGCAGCTACAATTACTTGTTAAGAGTAGCGCTGTAATGTACGACCTATGACTGATATTAACTTAGTTAGTGTCATCGCTAGCTGTAGCCTGATACTGGCCACCGCTATAGCTTTTGCTAAAGCGACTGATATTGTGACTTATCCTAGGCCAGTAACAGCTGATGATAAGCGTACCCAATACCCTGCAAAGCTGTTGCAGTTAGGGCTTAGTAAGTCGGGTGAGCCGTTTGAAATACGATCCAGTGAAGGGATCATGCTGCAAGGCAGAGCATTGAAGCTTTTAGAGCTTGGTAAGGTCGTAGATGTGGTTTGGTCAATGACCTCTATTGATCGGGAGAAGAAGCTGTTGCCTGTTAGGGTGCCAATTTATAAAGGGTTAATTGGTTGGCGGCTACCACTTATTAGGGAAATAGACCAACGTAAATTTGCTGCAATTTCCCATTTGGATTTGCTTAAGCCACTATTTGCTGGCCAAGGTCATGATTGGCCAGACACAGTAATTTTAAGGAAGAATGGCTTTCAAGTGAGTGGCGTAGCTTCTTACGAAGGTCTTTTCAAAATGCTATCGCAAAGGCGTTTTGATTACTTTCCTCGCTCCATTGTTGAAATCTGGGCTGAAGCAGCAAATCATGCTGACAAAGGTATTGTTGTAGAAAATAGTATTGCTATTAAATACAAAACAGCATTCTACTATTTTGTTAATAAAGGCAATCAACGCTTAGCCAGGTTGTTGAGTAAAGGGCTGTATCAGGCTATTGAAGATGGTAGTTTTGATCGTTTATTTATGGAGCATCATCAAGAGATATTAAATAAGGCTAAGTTGGAACAGCGAAAAATATTCACTATCCCCAACCCTATCCTGCCTGTAAATACACCACTAAATGAGCCGAAACTATGGTTTGAGTTAAAGGATCTGGATAAGGCTGTAGGCCCAAAATAATAAACTCCACATTTTGCTCCCTCTCCCTTTGGGAGAGGGCTGGGGTGAGGGTATAGTTTTTAAAATACCGCTACGCGGAAAATTCTATTAAAGCTGCTGTCACTAGCCTTGCCGTAGCGGACTAGCCCCTCATCCTAACCTTCTTCCCTGAGGAGAGAAGGGATTTAATTCGTGCAACTAAGCCAGAACTTTAGAGAATTTTACTCTTCACTTTCACATAGCTCAGCGTAGCCTTCTGCATCTAATAGCTCGCTTATTTCTTCTTCACTAGTAAGTTTTACCTTAAAAAACCATCCATCACCATAAGGGTCAGAGTTGACCAGCTCGGGCTCATCTTCTAATGCTTCATTAACAGCGACTACTTCACCTGATATTGGAGCGTAAATATCTGAAGCTGCTTTAACTGATTCAACAACACCTGCATCATCACTGGCGGACAAATTTGCACCTAGGTCAGGTAGTTCGACAAATACGACATCACCTAGTTGTTCCTGGGCATGGTCAGTGATTCCAATAACAGCAGTGCCATCGCTTTCCAGTCGAATCCATTCATGGGAGCTTACATAACGTAATTCTGAAGGAATATTACTCATAATGTTGTTTACCCTCTAATGGTGTATCTGCTTTAGGCTGCTTTTGTTGTAATTGGTTAGTTTGTATTATCGTAGATTAACTAAAGTAAACTACAAAAAAATACATGTTAATACTTATTCGAGCGTCGCATTAATAAAATAACAGGCAATAAACCAACAATCACTAAAGTTAGTGCAGGTAGTGCTGCTCTTGCCCACTCACCCTCAGATGTCATTTCATACACTCTTACTGCCAGGGTATCCCAGCCAAAAGGGCGCATTAGTAAGGTTGCAGGCATTTCTTTTAATACGTCAACAAATACCAGTAGTGCTCCAGTCAACACGCCGGGTGTCATCATAGGCAAATAAATATGTAAGATAATACGTTTTGAATTAGCGCCAAGGCTACGCGCAGCTTCAGTGATGGAAGGTTTGATGTTGTATAAGCTGCTGTCTACTGGGCCAAAAGCAACGGCTAAAAAGCGAATTCCATAAGCAACAATTAATGCTAACAGGCTGCCTAGTAACACCTGTCGTGGTTCCTCTCCCATCCAATTAAACCACGCAGCAAAAATATGGTTATCAAGCCAGCTGAACCCCATCATTATTCCTACGGCTAATACTGAGCCTGGCAGGGCATAGCCTAAGGTAGAAATATTAATCATTTTAGGTAACCAGCGTTGGTTGGGCTGTTTCTGAGCGATTGCTAGCAATAGGGCAATTGTGACTGTAGTAACAGCTGCTATCGCACCTAAACTAAGGCTATGACCAACTAATGATAAAAAACGGTTATCAACATCAGTTAAACCAGTTTTTATCACCCAGATAATTAACTGAGTTATTGGAATTATAAAGGCAATTAAGACAACTAAGCAGGCAAACAAGCTTGCAGCAATGCCTAGTAAGCCAGTGAGTTGATAGCGATGAAATAGGTGTTGGCTATCTTGATTGTAGCGAGCTCTACCGCGGGCATTTTTTTCAATAAAAACGGCCAAGGCAACAAATAGCAATAATAGGGTAGCTAGCTGAGCCGCAGCCTGTAAATTGAAAAAACCATACCAAGCTTTATAAATAGCAGTAGTAAAGGTGTCGTAATTAAAGGTGGCTACAGCACCAAAATCTGCCAGGGTTTCCATCAGCGCCAAGGCCAAGCCAGCCGCAATAGCGGGGCGTGCCATGGGTAAGGTTACTTTGAAAAAAGCCTGCCAGGGGGTTAAACCTAAAATACGGGCTGCATCCATTAAGCCGCGGCCTTGGCTGATAAAGGCACTTCGGGCTAACATGTAAACGTAAGGGTAAAATACCAGAGATAATACCGTGATCACCCCACCGGTGCTGCGAATAGCAGGAAAATAACTGCCTGGGCCAAACCATTCTCGCAACTGGGTTTGGATTGGACCACTGAACTCAAATATCCCTAAAAACACAAATGCCATTACGTAGGCAGGTACAGCAAAAGGTAGCATTAATGCCCAATCCAGCCACCTACGGCCAGGAAACTCACACATGGCGGTCAACCACGCAAGCCCTACGCCAAGCCCTGTTACACCAATAGAAACACCAAAAATCAGCCAAAAGGTATTGCTCAGCAGTTGACCTAGTTGAGTTTCTATCAGATGAAGCCAGATATCTGTTTGGAAGTTGCTCCAACTGATAATTAAATTCGTGATTGGCAGTAATACGATGATAGCGACAGCACAAACCAACCAAAACCAAAATCGATGATGTGTCATTGCACAGGAATAACCTACTGAAAAAACAAAACGCCCGCCAAGTTTCCAAGGCGAGCGTTGTGCATTGTAGCGTGTATTAATAAGATAGCTAGTATTAGTGGTGTGTGCGCAAAATTGTGCGTATTATTTATAACCAGCCCGATCCATTAACTTAATAGCTTCTGCTTGTTTTCTGCCTGCAATTTCAACATTCAGTTGGTCTGCTTTAAATTCTCCCCAGCTTGCCACTAACTTAGCTGGTTTAACTGAACTACTGGCTGGATATTCCATATTAGCGTCAGCAAAAATCTTTTGTGCAGTGGGGGTGCTTAACCATTCCAAAAATTTCACGGCAGCTGCCTTGTGTTTAGCATATTTAGTTACCCCAGCACCAGATACATTCACATGTGTGCCAGTGGTTTTCTGGTTAGCCCAGAATAACTTTAATTTGGTGTCCGGCTTTTCTTTTAATAAGCGGCCATAGTAATAGGTATTGACGACAGTTACATCACATTGGCCTGCTGCGACAGCTTCCATTGCCATGGTGTCGTTAGAAAATACTGGGGCTGCTAAGTTATTTACCCAGCCTTTCACCACTTGCTCGGTTTTTTCTTTGCCCAGTCTTTCAATGATGGTGGCTACTAATGACTGGTTATAAACTTTTTTGGAGGTGCGTAAGCACAGTCGGCCATCCCATTTTTTGTCTGCTAAGTTGGCATAGGTTGATAGTTCTGCCGGCTTGACTCGATCAGTTGCGTACACCATGGTGCGAGCCCGAACTGATAAGCCAAACCAGTTATTGTTGGGGTCGCGTAGATGAGCAGGGATGTTTTGTTCTAGAGTTTCTGACTTAACTGGCTGCAGTACGCCCTTGTCTTGAGCTTGCCAGAGGTTTCCTGCATCAACAGTAATGAGCAGGTCTGCGGGGGTGTTTTTACCTTCAGCTTGAAGCCGTGTAATTAAAGGACCAGCACTATCAGTAATATAGTCAATTTTTACACCAGTTTGCTTGGTGTATAAGTCAAACAGGGGCTTTACTAGATGCTCTTTACGAGCGGTATATACGACTAGTTTTTCCTCGGCTGCTACATAAATAGAGGTGAATGCGCTGATAACCGCAGTAGCTGCCAGGCAGGTGTGCTTGAGAGATTTGAGCATGAAAAAAACCTTAACTCATTTATTTGGGGTTATTATTGGAATGCTAACAGCTACTAATGATAATGATTAGCATTTGATCAAGCAATTACCTTTTGTAAACAACTGTTATACAGCTCTCGTTATATGAGGTACCACAAACGTTACAGAATTAAGTTTCTTTTTACTCAAGTGGAGAGGTGGCTAAAAGCTTTTGCGAAACTTTCCTACTGAGCTAGCTCTGGTAGCTGATTATTATCAATTAACATCGCTTGTTGGATAAGTTTTTGTTTGAGGGGCACTAAGCTATCCACTAGTTTCATTCCTTTATTACGCAACACTCGTAGGGCAAGGCTGTCATGGTGAAATAGCTCTTGAAAGCCTTGCATGGCAGTTGCCATGAGCAGGTTATGGCCGCGTCTACGTCGTTCGTAGCGCTCCAAAATATGAGGATTGCTGTAATTTCCCCCCCGCTGAGAGGCTTGCTGTATTTCTTCTGCTAGCACCGCTGCATCGAGCAACCCTAAGTTGACCCCTTGTCCAGCCAGTGGGTGAATAGTATGTCCAGCATCACCAATCAGAACCACCCTGTCATTATGATAGCACTGTGCATGACGATACCTTAGTGGAAAACTTACTCGTTCAGAGCAGTTGAATAATTGACCTAAGCAGCCTTCAGTTGCAGCATATAGTTCATTCAAAAAAGTTTTTTTATCAATAACTTTTAGGTGTTGAATATGATCAGGAAAACTTGACCAGACAATGGATACAAAGTGCTGACTTTGCTGAGAGGCTAATGGCAGTAAGGCAAGTGGGCCTGAAGGTAAAAATGCCTGATAAGCCGTTTCATTATGGTAATGCTCAGTTTGTATTGTACTAACTAGCGCATGATGACGATAGTCTTGCTCTGACAGAGGAATATTCGCCTGACTTCTTAGCTTAGAATGAGCTCCATCAGCGGCTACCGCCAACTTAGCCTTTAACTGCTGGCCTGTAGTGAGCTTGATGACTACTTGTTCAGCACTATTTTCAATTAGCTCACTAAATGGACTGTTGGGGATGAGTTTGATGTTGTCATATTGGCTTAGTTGTTGGTGAAGCGCGCTGACAATAACGGAGTTTTCTGCAATATACCCCAACTGTTGCTGTTGTACTAAGTCAGCATCAAAACAAACCTGGCCAGTTCCCTCTGCATCCCAAACCGTCATATGTTGGAAGGGTTGTACTCTTAATTGTTGAATCGTATGCCAGACTCCAAGATTATCCAGCAGCTTATAAGATGCATGAGTCAGGGCACTAACCCGATTATCAAACACAGCAGTTGATGTATCTGGTATTTTGATAGGGATTGGGGATGCATCAACTAAAGCAATACTGAGAGAAGTGGTTTTTGCCAAAGCTAGAGCCAAGGTAGCACCAACCAGTCCACCACCAATAATGATAATGTCTGTGGTATTAATATTATTCATAAATTGTGCTCTATAATCCGTGCTTGGTAGGGAACTTGAAACTAACTTGAGGTTAAGCTGCTAAGCTAAATACTCGTTTGGCTAAAACCGACGCCCATTGCTTGCTTGGTAAAAATAGTTTTTGCTTCCGATAATAGATCTAGTCCAACTAAACCAATATTTCTAACAACGGATAGCCCTGCATGTTGGTTGCTGAAAGCTTTTACCAGCCAGTCACTGCCAAGCATAGTGATTATTTGATCATTCTCTTGTAAAGCTAAATAACGACGCAGAATGGCATAGTCATTGATAGCTTCTTGTTGCTCCCAACTGTTTTTTAATAAACTCGCCAGTTGTAGGGTATCTCTTAATGCCAGGTTAAAGCCTTGGCCTGCGACAGGGTGTAAGGCATGTGCAGCATTACCTAATATCACCAGCCCAGGACGAATTTGCTCAGTGCTGTATTTTAATGAAAGAGGGTAGTGGAAACGTTGACCTATTTTAGTAAAGCGGCCTAGTCGGTAACCAAAGTGTTGTTGTAATGAATTTAGAAAGCTGCTATCTGTTGCATCTAACCATTGTGGGGCTTGGTCTTGGTAAATAGACCAAATCAATGCTGAATGATTTTTAGCTAATGGTAGCAAAGCCATGGGGCCTTGTTCAGTAAAGCGTTCAAAGGCCTGGCCTTGATTAGGCTTCGAGGTTGTTACATTAGCAATCATGGCCGTTTGGTGATAATCCGTACATTGAACATTAATACCCAACTGGGTGATTAATGGTGATCGGCCGCCATCTGCAATCACCAGTAAGTCCGTCGTTAGCCAGCTTTTTTTCTCTCCCTGCTCTATTTCAATGGCATAGCCTGTTGCTAAAGGCTTTACCTGGCAGGCCGTTGCTGGTGACAATAGTTCAATAGCCGGGTATTGCTTAATTACTTTAAATAGATTTTGTCCCAACTGCTGATTTGCTACTACATACCCAAAAGCATCCAGTTGATATTCATCTGTATTCATTCGGGTAAAGCCAAACCGGCCTTGGTCTGATACATGAATATGCTTGATTGCGGTGGCATGCTGAGCCAGTGACTGCCAAACGCCTAATTGCTCTAACAACAACTGGCTACCCAGAGATAATGCGGTAGAACGAGCATCATAACTGGGCTGCTGATTCGCCTGGTTAATCGGGTGAGGTTCAATAATCGCTACAGGCATAGAAGACTGGTGACTATGCTTAGCTAGGCTGGTTTGCAAGGCAAGCGCTAGCGAGGCGCCTACCATACCACCGCCAATGACCACTACAGGAAAATGGTTGTCAGGCTTGTTAGCTTCGGTCATTTAGCATCACCGAATAATGGCGTATGCTGCAAAACGAATGCACTCATCGCTGTTCATCATACCTTCAAGTTGACTTCTTCATTAAATCTTCTATTTCTGTAACTTCTTTAGGCACATCTGCTGACATTACTATATGGCCAGATTCAGTAACAACTACATCGTCTTCTATTCTTACCCCAATACCACGCCAGCGCTTTTCTACATCTTCATTATCAGGGGCGATATAAATACCAGGTTCAATGGTAAGCACCATGCCAGGCTCTAATTTACGCCATTCCCCATCAATTTTATATTCACCCACATCATGTACATCCATACCGAGCCAGTGACCCGCTTTGTGCATATAAAAAGGCTTATATTTTTCTTCTTTAATTAGTTGTTCAACATCACCTGAAAGTAAGCCAAGTTCAACTAACCCTTCAGTAATCACTTGGACTGTTACATCATTGGGCTGATTAAAATGATTACCAGGTTGAACAGCTTCAATTGCAGCTAATTGGGCTTTTAATACCAGCTCATAAATAGCCTGTTGCTCTTTACTAAATTTGCCATTAACCGGAAATGTTCGGGTAATATCAGAGGCGTAGTGATCTAACTCGCAGCCTGCATCAATCAGTACCAAATCACCATCAGCCAAAACGTCATTATTTTCAGTGTAATGTAATATGCAAGCATTAACGCCACCACCAACAATGCTGTTATAGGCTGCTGCACGACAGCCGTTGTAAACAAACTCATGCAGTAGCTCAGCTTCAAGTTGGTATTCATAACAGCCAGGTTGGCAGGCTTTCATAGCTCTTAAATGAGCATTGGCAGAAATTTCTGCTGCTTTTTTCATAAGCGCTATTTCTGCTTCACTCTTAAAAATACGCATCTCATGCAAAATATGGTCAAGTGCAACAAACTCACCTGGTGGTACGGAGCCCTGTTTGGTTTTGGCTTTGATGGAATTAATCCAGCTCATCATTCGGCGGTCAAAAATCTCGTTGGTGCCTATTTCATAATAAACACGAGACTTGCCTTCAATTAGTCCTGGTAGTATTTCGTCAATATCATTGACTGGAAAGGCATCATCAAAACCGTATTTTTCACAAGCACCTTCTTGACCTGCTCGTAAGCCTTCCCATAATTCTTTTTCTGGATCTTTTTCCCGGCAAAATAAAATAGCTTCGCCATGGCTGCGACCTGGGATAAGTACTAGCACCGCTTCAGGTTCAGGAAAGCCTGATAAATAGTAAAAATCACTGTCTTGTCGATAAGGGAAATCAACATCTCGGTTGCGAACTTGAATGGGTGCTGAAGGTATTACTGCAATACTATTGTCGTCCATTTCTGCCATTAAATTGGATCGACGCTGTTTGTATTCTGAAGTGGGTAGCTGTTTCATTATTATGTTTAACCCCTAATTAGTGTATTCAAACTAGTGAAGTTGAGAGTCACTTTTTTCAGTGGAGCCTTTTGAGCCACACTCACTGAACACCAGTATTGCGTTAATGCGGACATATTCAGTCACCTGGTGCCAGTCCATTTCATTAGAGTCAGCTTCTTCTATATCTTCACTTTGTACTTGTGAAATTTCAGTAAAGTCTAAAAGAATGTCTTTTACATCAGTAGATAGCTGAGCTTGTTGCTGCCCAGATAACCCAAACCCAGCTAAAAAACTATGAGTCCAGTTAGCGAGCTCTTTAAGGCGACTTTCCAGCTCAGCATCGTCATCAGGTAGTAACAAACGAAAACCATATTCGGGATCAGCCAACTGCTCTTCTGTTTGCTGGTATAAGGAAACCAGCATAACCTTTGCCTGATCAGGCAACACTTCTTCAATATCCAACAGTTGTTGAACTTGGCAGAGCCAACTATCGGCTGATAGTCTCAAACCACCTGCTAGCATACCTGTTAACAAACCATGTAATTCTGCTGGAGAAGCAAACAGCTCCAATGAAACAAACAGGTTAGCAACATCATCAAAGCTAATCGTTGCTGAAGGAGCTTGAGCTGCATTTTTCATTGCAATTCTACCTAGATGTTTAGTTTGTCTCTATCCTAACATTTGAGGGTATTGCAAACTACTGTACACCTTAAGAGTGAAGCGATTACTGATATGACGAGTGATTTTAAAATCTAATATTAATAGTAAGGCGTTGAAATAGTTGGTGTTGGATTGACCCTGGCAGAACGGCCCACTATAGTAATCGCAAGCCTTATACCCTGATACCTTAGTCGTTTAAAATGGATCATCACTTATTTCAGCAGCTTGCAAATAAAACTGAACAATTGATCGCTTTGTGCGAACAATTAAAACAGGAAAATGCTCAGCTTCGTGCCAATGAGCAACAGTGGCGTGAAGAACGGGTGTATTTGATAGAAAAAAATGAGATTGCCCGTACTAAGATTGAGGCGATGATCACTCGGTTAAGAACGCTGGAACAAGAGTCATGAGTGACACAACAACACAAACAGCAACAGTTAACATTTTAGATAAAGGGTATCGGGTAAGTTGTAAGCCTGAAGAGCAGCGTGCTCTGGTCGATGCAGCCCAGTACCTAGATAGCAAAATGCGAGAGATTCGGGAAAGAGGGGCTGTGGTTGGGTTGGAGCGGATTGCAGTGATGGCCGCGTTGAATATTGCCCATGAACTTTTACAGTTAGCTCAGCAGCGGCAGCTAGCCGAGGAAGATACCCAAGCACAGTTACAATCCCTGCTGGATAAAGTCGAGCAAGTATTAACAGATAGCGATACGCCTGCTTTTGATTAAAAATTTTCATAAAAAAAGGGGCGACAATCTAACTCAAATCGATATAATGAAATCAAGCTCCCTGCTCTGTTGGCCAGTCATGAATGTCCCTGAGCCGATAATTTAGGAACTGGAGGCTCCTTGCAGGTGTCGGCGTGCAAGTCCGCTATAGGCGGAAAGCCCAAAGCATCTCAGCAGCCACCACCTTGAACCTAGGGTTCAAGGGCCCAATTGACAGCGGCGGATTGGGGAGCGGTTTTAAACTATGCCTGAAGTAAAAAATAATAGAATTCTTCTTGCTGACAATGAACGTCAGCCGTCACTTCTAATCAATAACCCAGTAAATCCCCAACAGCGTAAACAACTCAGAGCAACCCTTCGCCAAGCACGTCGGGCGCTTACTTGTCAGCAGCAACAATTAGCTAGCCAGCGGCTACTTAAAGTTTTATTAAGCAGACCAGAGTTTCTGAAGGCTAAACACATAGCAGTGTATTTAGCGAATGACGGCGAAATTGATCCTATGCAAATAATAGAAGCAGCTTGGGCAATGAATAAGCACTGTTATTTACCTGTGTTGCATCCTATTTATCATAATCGACTGTGGTTTCTGCGTTTTAGGCCGACGACAAAATTGGCACCGAATCGTTTTAATATATTGGAACCAACTGTGCGAGCTGGGCATCTAAAGTCTGCTTGGGCGATGGACTTGGTATTACTGCCGTTGGTTGGCTTTGATCAATATGGAGGGCGTTTAGGAATGGGGGGGGGCTTTTATGACAGAACTTTTGAGTTTATTGTGAAAAACCCATTGAAGCCTCGTCCCAAGTTGGTAGGTTTGGCTCATGAGTGCCAGCGAGTGGATAAACTGCCCACTGCCAGTTGGGATATCCCACTGACAGGGATTGCTAGTGATAGTAAGTACTATACAGCAAAATAAGGTGCGGCTAGGTAAGCATGTCACAGGGCAAAAGTGCAAAGGCTTCATAGTGCCAAGTGACTTGATTGCAAGTAATTGCTTACCTGGGCCTTATAAAGAACACACTTTTATAGTGTGCGTTGTGCATCAGTGTTTGATTGGTTTACTGTTGGTGTAGCATTATTTGTAACGGTGGCGAGCTCGGCTGAACTTTTTGATAAAGTCATTTGAGCAAAACCTGTGGTCAGCACCCCCAAGCCAAAAATAAAAACTAACACCAGCATAAAATCAGGTTTGTTTTTTTGTGTCATTTCCACTAACCCTGCTGGTCTTTCAGTTAATTCCTAAATTTCCCCAAGTGGTCTTTGCAGTTAGCAAGACAGCTACAAGCTCTTTTATTGACACAGGGAGATATTTATTTTCTCTCAGTGGTTATTACTACACACGTCCTTAGTAAATTGTGGTGAACGAATTGCTACTTGTTTTGTGGTTCATGTATGTAACAATTGTCTATATAGCAAATTTATCGCTTATTTGTATTAGTTGTTTGCTAGTCACCAACTACCTTAGTTACTAAGCACCTCACTCACTAAGTACTTCACATGTGCCGTATGAGCATTGTGGTTTAATTGTACTCATTAGTTAATTGAATGAACGTGACTATAGCCACAGTTTAAAATATGTGTGAAGTAAAACCAATTAGCATATAAAACGCAAGGAATATTTCTTACATGCCAAATTACTGGTTAATGAAGTCTGAACCCGGTGTTTTCAGTATAGACGATCTTGCTAACTGTCCTAATCAAACAGAGCACTGGGATGGGGTAAGAAATTATCAAGCAAGAAATATGATGCGTGATCAAATGCGCAAAGGAGATTTGGTGTTTTTTTATCACTCCAGTTGCAAAAAAACTGGAATTGCAGGAATAGCGAAAGTCGTCAAAGAAGCTTATCCAGATCATACGGCACTTGATTCTGACTCCGACTATTTTGACCCCAAAAGTACAGTCGATAATCCACGCTGGTTTATGGTAGATATTCAATTTGTAGAAAAGTTCACACACTTGGTTTCATTGCAACGCTTAAAGGAAAACCCACTGTTAAAGGATTTACCACTGGTACAAAGAGGTAGCCGCTTATCAATCATGCCTGTAGCTGAAAAACAGTGGCATGAAATTTCATCTATGGTGACAAAACTGTGAGTTTAATAGAAGAATAGCTGACTCATTGGGACATAGGCTTTTCTTGATGTTGTTCCACACCACAAAGGCTAAAAAAGTACCTTGCCAGAAAATAAATGTGCTTGAAGACTATTATCAACTTTATGCATATACCTATGGCTCTCCAACCAGTTGATTAATAGTAAAATAGTGGATAACAGGCCTGTATATTAAGCTCTAGCCAACTAAATCGGTTGTGACTATGCTTGAAATATGGAGCAGGAAAGGGCAGCTGTGTTATCCCCTACAACAGAATCGAGTTTAGTTAAGTGGATTAATGTTGGTGGTGGCTTATTAGTATCCCTCATCAGCGTTTATCTTTTTGTATCTGAAATTTCTCAACCTGTGGCTATCAGCCTGATGTTACTAGGGATGGGTATGGTAGCCTACCTCCACAATGCCTGGCTAGCAATAGGCATCGCCTGTGCGGCTATCGTTTCAGCACTGTTTTCCCTATTTGAAGGCATTTCTATCCAACAGTTTTATGTTGAAAATGAGCTATTAATGTTGGATGAGGATGATCATGAGGTTATAGCCATACCAGGCAGTGTAACGGTTAGCCTGGTCTGTGCTGCGCTGTGCTTAATTAAACCAGATAAATTACCTCTTTTTAGTAACTCGCATTTATATAAATGTGGTTTGGCTGCTATACCTTTAATTTTTGGTTCGGCAGGGTTAATCGCGATAGCACTAAAATTGCCAGATAGCTATGGTTTTGCTCAAATTTTAAGTTTCAGCCTACTGATCAATATTGCTCTAATCACAACAGGGTTGTGCTTACTGGTTGCCTTCACTAACTGGCAGGCTACAGTTCAGGATAAAATACCGCAGTGGATTGCTGGTTATTTAGCGATTGTGCTGATCATTATTTCAACGCTATTTGCCCTAGTCATGGAGAAAAAAGATTTACGTTTTTTAACGCATCATGCACAACATACAGCGCAGCAACTGGGGAATGGAATATCTTCCATGCTGAATACTCAACGCAAGGCTATTGACCGAATGGCTGCTCGCTGGGCACATCAGGGCGATATGGATAAGACGACTTGGCTAGCTGATGCAAATCAGCTGTTGAAAGACTTCCCAGAGTTTCAAGCGATAGAGTGGATGGACCCAGACTACCAAATTCGTTGGCTAGTGCCTTATGAAGGCAATGAGCAGGCGTTGAATTTTCGAGTGCCTGCTGATAATCCCGCCGTGGTACATTTGCGTCGTGCCTTTAGCAGTAAAACCAGCGTGATCACTCAAGTCATTCAGTTGAAACAGGGAGGCGAAGGGTTTATTAATTATACGCCTATTTTTGATTTAAGTGGCCGCTTTCATGGTTATATTGTGGCCGTGTTTCGGGTTAAAACGTTAGTTGAAAGCATCACTCAGTTGCCTATATACAAGGGGTTTTACTTTGAGATTAGAGAAAGGAATAAGGTTATTTATCTCTCATCTTCTGTGCTGAAGCCCAGTGGTTTTTTTGGTAAACCAGCAGCTGAGCATATGATTAACCCTAATCAGCACTCTCCTTGGATTGTCCAAGCATACCCTACTGCAGAGTTAGTAAGCCGTAGCCGTTCCTTGCTACCAGCAGTTGTGCTGTTTTCAGGTTTTATTTTTACCATGATGATTTGCACTAGCATTGTTCTATTACGCCGTTCTTATTTAGATGGTCGTATAGCTGAACAAGCGATCAGCAACTTGAAGGAGGAGGTTGCGCGGAGCAATGAAACAGAGAAAACACTCAAGGAAAGTAATGCACAACTTGAGCTATTTTTTGATCTAATTAATCAGTCGCGTGATGCACTGATGGTGGTAGACCCGGAAACAAGAGACTTGCTTTATTATAATACTTCAACGTATGCATCATTAGGCTATACAGAAGAAGAGTTTGTTGCTGCATTAGAAGAAGGCACATTGATTGCTGAAAAAATGGACAGAGTAATAAAGAAAGCATTGAGTTCTAGACGGAAACTCACCTCAAATATCTATCAAATGGAAGTGATAAAAAAGGATGGAGGTGCTTTGCAGGTAGAAGTAACAACCCGCATGGTGAACCATCACCATAAAAAATACTTAATAATTGTGGCTCATGATGTCACTGCAAATAAAGAGATGGAGCAACGCTTAATTAATCTAGCGACTCGAGATTCGTTAACTGGGCTATTTAACCGCAAGCACTTTGATAATTGCCTTGAGGAAGAGTGGAGCCGGGCAATTAGGCAAAATGAACCGATTGCTCTCATGGTGACAGATTTAGATCGATTTAAAAAATACAATGATAGCCAAGGACATCAGCAAGGAGATGTTTGCTTGAAGGATATTGCGAGTATTCTTAAGCGTTCAATTACTCGCAGCACTGACTTATTAGCACGATATGGTGGTGGTCAGTTTGCTGCAATTTTTCCTGAAACCGATTTACGAGGTGCCCAGGAAATTTCGCGTCGAATTCATCATAATATCGGGGATGCTTATATTAGCCATCCTCTTTCAGATGTTTCGGCCTATATTACCTTAAGCATTGGTCTGGCATCTTGCATCCCGCAACCAGGCAGCAGTAGTCATGAGTTATTAAGGCAAGCAGAAGCTGCACTTATGCAGGCTAAAAAGCAAGGGCGTAATCGCACTTGCTCGCACCAAGATGAGAAACCACCACTAACCCTCACGCGTTAATAACCTTTTTAGTTCCCTGAAGAGGGTTGGGGTGAGGGGAATAAGTTGTTTAAAAATAGCTGATAAGCGGAGTTTTCGGTTTCTTCCCAGTAGTGATAGCCAATGTCAGTTAAAAGCGCTGGAACTTTGTCTCGGTCATTGATTGGCGTTTGCAGACTAATCTGGCTAAATATAACTATCCTTAGTTGGTTTAAGCATAGGTAATATGTGTCGTCTAAAAAATATCAGCTTCAATTACATTAAGTTTTTGTCAAGAATATCTTCAGCAGTAGGTTAGTCATATTTTTTGTTGCCGGTGGTAGCTTTATATTCTGATAAAAAGGATTTTTTTAATATTCCAGGGTTATTTGTTTTGTGTTTTCCTATCTGGTGAAAATTTTTTGTAAATAGTAAACGCTTTTAGAGGAATTTATTTGCTGCTATACAGCTAATTTGACTGCACCTTTTTAATTTTGACATATAAGATTTATTTTATTGTTATAGTTACTTCCAGTAATATTTGTAATTATTAATTAAGACTTAAGTCCTATTAGACCATTGCATTACCTGTTGATTGTAATACGAAAGTATTATACGACATAATACGTTTTATTGTTAAAGTATAGTCTCTTACTAATTTGTGTAGAGTGATGTATTTTTTGTGGAGTAAATAGTAAAGCTATGCGAAACGGGATAAGGGAAATACATACTTTGGGCCCAGATGGGACAAACTGCCAATTGGCTGCAATTCACTATTGCCAAGAAAATGCTTTAGATGCAAAGGTAGTACTTCATGAAACCTTAGAGGATGCGTTAGATGTTGTTTTAACGGATCGAGACTTTGTTTTACTAGGTTGTATCGTTTATCCTGATCTTCATAATATTGTTTTTTCAACACTAAAAGAACTAAAATTAAAAGATATTTTTCTTTTAGATACCTATGAAATGGTTCTTGCAACTAGAGTCGACTTTGAAGGATCTATTGATTGTGTAGCTAGCCATCCGGCCCCCAAAAATCTTGTTCCCAATGGTGCAAATATAGAATTATGTTCGAGCAATGCAAAGGCGGCTAGTATGTGTTCGAAATCTGAGGTGGATGCTTGCATTACAACAAGTAAAGCTGCAAACAAATATAACCTAAAAGTAATAACAGATTTTGGGAAGGTGAAGATGGGATTTAGTATTCATGAACATAAGTAAAATCATTCAGGATATTAAACCTATTATAGAGTTAACCAATGAGTTGGCTTACCTCCAGAATGAAAGTGGGACTATTAATAAAGAAGACGAACCTAAAGGGATAAAAATACTAGCCAAAATTACTGGCTTTTTTAAAAGTGAAGTGAGAAAAAATATTTCACCTGTATATTGTCAGGCACTGATTTCAGATATAGCTGACTGGGTGAAAGCTGGACTTGAAAACCCACCTGATTTTGGGAGGTCTAGAGACTCGATAAAGTTGCCAGAAAATGGCTGCTTATTTTATTTTTTTGGGCCATTGAGATTAGCCAATGGAAATAGAAATGGCTGGAAATTTGAAACCTTTTTATCATTAAGAGATGAGCCAAATACACTTCAATATAAGGATATGTACAGCAAGTACCCACATCCCAAATGTATTTGTCAGTCCTCTCATTTGTTAGCTGGCAGTAGAGGGCTAATGGAAAGTAATAACATTGTTTTCTTTCCAGAAAATATACAGGCCTGTGAGTCAGTAGATCGCCAACAGTATGCAGTCTTCTTTTTTAACAAATTTTACCTAACTTATAACAGCATTTCTATTCCTGTAGCAAATTCAATAATTGATAATAGTTTTGTGAAAAATGAAACTAATGGAAATGTGGTAAATAATTATGAGGCTCGATGTGTCTGGGGATATTTGCACGATTTCTTCCATCATATTGGTCCTAGGCCTTTCGATGAAAATATTGAAATCAAAACAAAATGGTACACAGGCCTACTCGAAGAAGTGAAGGTGGATTTACAGACTCTGTTTGCCTGTTTACAGGATGAAACCATTCCACATCGATTGGAAGTTGCTGAATTTATTTTATTGGATCGTATGTTTAGGTATCCAACGGAAAAGAATTGGTCAAAAAATTTTGATTCAGGGACAGGTCTTCTAATGTTGTCTTGGTTTATCCAGGAAAACGCAATAAAAATTACCGAAGCTAAGCAGCTAGTCATCGATTTAGATCAAATTATAGTAGCCTCTAATAAAATGGTTTGTGAAATTGAAGAAATTGAACTGTTAGAAGATCAAGAGTACTCAGCAAAAGCAAAGCAGTTTGTTGCTATGCATTTGAAAGTGGATAGAGGTGATAAGAAGACCTACTTTGGTTTTGACTTTGAAAAAATTGGTGGCAATGTATTTGAGAAATTTCATGGTATCGCTGGGAGTGTGCGATACGAAGTGGAAGAACTTCTTCAGCCAGTTTTGGCTCGACATGAGTCTATGTTTTCAAGCTAGAATTGCACTATTTGTAAGCCTAAAATATGTATCCAAATTTTCAAGATCTTAACAAACTTATCGAACAGGACCTCCACGAAAAGAAATATTTTTCAAAACAGAGCTGGAGTTTCCCAAAACAATACAATGGCCAAAAAGTCTATGATGTTATTATTGTAGGTGCTGGTCACTCAGGTCTTGCGTTAGCACACCAGCTTCGATTATTAGGCATTGGACGGATTTTAATTTTAGATAAACAGTCAATTGATAAGCCAGGGCCATGGTCAAGTTTTGCGCGAATGGAGAAGTTACGAACCAGTAAATATTCCCAGGGACCAGAATGTGGGAACCCACTATTAAGTTTTAAATTCTGGATAAACTCTTTAAAAGGTCCAAATGCATTTGAAGACATTGATTTTATCAAAACAGTGGACTGGGCTAACTATTTAAGTTGGTTTAGAGATATTTTGAAAATTGATGTGGTAAGCGAAACTGAAGTTTTGTATCAGCACTGGAACAGTGATGCAAACAGTTTTGAAATTACTGCTCTCAACGGCGGAAAAGATAAAAATTACTATGCTTCATTTCTGTGCTTTGCGACAGGGATGATCGCCTGCGGGGGCTGGGAGGCTCCCAGTAACCTCGTTAAGAATATAGATCCAAATAAAATTGGGTATGCCTGGAAAAATATTGATTTTTCTGAACTGTCTGGTAAAACCCTGGCAGTTATTGGGGGAGGTGCATCTGCGTTTGATAATGCGTTAATGGCTTCTAAACATGGAGCTACCTGTTCGGATATTATCTCTCGCCGAAAAATTCCTGATGGTCGTCCTCTATCAGAAAAGCTCTGGCTGGGGAGAAGTGATGACCAAATATTTCCGGATGAAGAGACATATCCCGCAGATATGACAAACCCAATTTTGAGATTTACTAACACATTAGAGAAAGATCTATATCTGGATGTAATAGAAAACTTCTTTTTGGATGGTAGAACAACCTCGCGCCCAGAATATCAAAGGCAATTTCAAAATATTGAAGGGTTAAATGTCTATGATGGCGTTGGTGAAATTGCAATAACTGAAAGTGATGATAAAGGCAAGTATCGCATCAAGAGCCGATTAGGATTTGATAAGACCTATGATTATTTAATTTTAGCCACAGGCCCAAGATACGATTTAGCATTAAGGCGAGAATATTCATCAATATCAGATGAAATTTTAACTTGGGGAGATATCAACGATAAGATAAAGCTCTTTGATATCGAAGCACTTCCTAAATTAACGGACGAATATCAAATTCAGTTTAAAACAGATAACCCCGCGGCCACAAAACTATATTGCCTGACAGATTTTGTTCATTTAACGGTGGGAATTCCAGCTTTAGCGAATGTGGTAGAGAAAATTTCTAGGTCCATTGCAAATGCCTTGTATTTGGATAACTCGAAAAAAATAGTTGCTTATATGGCCGAATTGAACAATCAAGAAGAGACCTGTGATGATAGTCGTTGTAGTTGATGCAATCTCTACGGGGGTAGATTTATCCTTAGCACTTATTGAGCGCGGCTGCCTTTGCATTCAGGTTTGCTCGAAAGTGGTATACCGACAAGATAATATCAGCTTTTTGAAAACACTTGTTGTTGAAGCACCTCAGGCTTTAGATAAAGCAATAAGCGAAGATTTTTTTGATAATGTGGATATGGTGGTTGCAGGTTCGGAACCAGGTGTTACATTAGCAGACGAAATAGCTTCAAAACTTTCAATACCCTATGCCAACGATTCAAAAACAACCGAATTGAGACGAAATAAGTTCAAGGCTCAGGAAAGATTGGCTGAGATGGATGTACGTTCGATTCATCAACGGTTGATCAGTGAGTTTTCAGATGTGGGGAAGTATGACATTCAATTTCCTGTCGTTGTTAAACCCATAAATAGTGGCGCTAGTGATGGTGTTTCCTTATGTTTAGATGACGAAGCATTTGAGCATAGCGTAATGAAAAATCTGGGGAAGACTAATATTCTAGGCCACATTAACTCAGAGCTATTGATTCAGGATTATATAGAAGGTGTACAGTATTTTGTAAATACTATTAGCTGGGATGGCGATGTATACACCACGGACGTTTGGAAAACCTATCGGCGAAAAGTGCCTGGCGCGATGTTTATTTTTGAGGGAATGAAGTTATGTGACCCAACGTCGCCAGAGGTGAAAAGGCTTATAGAATATAACAATCGTGTGCTATCGGAACTGGGATTAAAGTTTGGTGCAGCACATAATGAAATAATTATCGATAAACATGGCCCTGTACTAGTTGAATCCAATGCACGGTTGATGGGAGCCTCAATAAATGATTCTGCTTTTAAGGCTGCAATTGATAACACTCAAGTAGAGTTGCTTGTAGATGTATATTTAAATAAAGGATTCGGTGAAGATCGCCGCATTTACCAAATGTCTAAATCCCTAGCGGAAATATCACTAGTGTTCGAAAAAACAGGTGTATTGGAAGCCTTTAGTGCTAAGGATTCAGTTTGTGACCTGGATTCCTTTTACTGCTTATCAGGAATACCAGAAATTGGCTCAAAGGTTTCAAAAACTAATGACACCATTGGGCACGCGGGTTTTATTTATCTTGTAAATGATAATCCAGATCAGCTGGATAAGGATTTTAATTATGTGCTAGATCTGGTCAAAAAAGATCAGATCTACAAAATATTAGAATCTAAAAATAAGGAGCAAATTTTATGCTAGAAAATAACAAGCAAAAATACAATTTTGATCTTAGTGACTTTAATAAATCTTATAGTGATACAGTTCTTGATAAAGTTCGAGAGGAAACGGAAAAGTTAGGGTTTGAAATGTGCTCTGACCAAACAATGGGAGCGCTTTTGCGGTTTCTTGTTTCCACAAAACCGGGTGGTAATTTTCTTGAGCTAGGAACTGGAACAGGAGCAGCTACTTCTTGGATCTTGGACGGGATGGATGAAAACTCCAAGTTGATTACTATCGATTCAGACAAGTTCTGTATTGAGGCAGCTAAGCGCGCTTTACCAAATACGTCTTCGATTGAGTTTGTTAATGATGATGCTTTGGAGTTCCTCAAAGCCCAAAGTGCAAAGTCCTTTGACTTAATTTTTGCTGATGCTGAACCAGGTAAATATTTTTATCTAAATGAGACCTTAGAATTATTAAAGCCAGGTGGTATGTTTATTGTTGATGATATGTTGCCCCAAAGTGATTGGCCAGAGGATCACTTTCCTTATGCAATGCAGGCTTTAAGTAATCTCAAATCTGTTACTACCACTCACACGGTGAGTTTAGATTGCTCAACCGGTCTTATAATGATGTCACCAAAGTGAAATTATCGTGATTATAAAAAATATACTAGGTGTAGGCTTTGGCGGTAGTATGCATAACTCTGGTGCTACTCTTATTAAAGATGGAGAAATTTTAACTTCGATTGAAGAAGAGAGAATTTCCAGAGTTAAGGAAGATGGCAGCTTTCCATCGAAGGCTATTCAATTTTGCCTTGAGTCAAATGGCATCAAACCAGAAGAGATAGACTTGGTTGTCTTAGGTTGGGAGAACAAGCGGCAACACAAAGATTATCTTAATTTATTACTGGCTGGAGATATTTTTTCTAAATACACAGCAGTTAATAAGTTAGGGTATTTATGTTTCCAGAAAATTACAATGAATCGGTATTTGGATAAGCTGAAGTCTCAGTTTCCAAATGCGGCGGTTGAAACAGTTTCTCACCATCAAGCTCACGCTTATAGTACCTATTATGCTTCTCCTTTTGATGATTCACTAGTTGTTACCTGGGACGGGCGAGGTGAATATGAAAGTGCAACTGCATATAACGTGAAGAATGGGAAATTTGACTTACTTAAGCGTCAAGTTATGCCCGAGTCATTGGGTTTTATTTATCTTGCAGTTACTCAGTTTATTGGTTTTGATTTTGGTGATGAATACAAAGTAATGGGCTTAGCTTCGTATGGTGAACCTATTTATTTGGATAAGTTTCGGGAAATCATCAAGCTCGATGATGAAACCATGTATAAGATTGAACCTGGGTACCTGCAGCATTGGCTTTTTCACAAAAAATGCCCCCAAGAAGGTCCATTTTTTGGTGAAAAGTTTGTAGCGCTATTTGGTGAACCTGCACCTAAAGGAGTTGAACCAAGTAAGAGAGAAGTGGATATAGCTGCTAGCCTTCAAGCTCGTCTGAATGAAGTCTGTAGTTCCATTGTTCAGTCTTTGGTTCACGAAACTGGCATTAAAAAGCTTTGTCTAGCAGGAGGTGTGGCGTTAAATGGCGTTGCCAATCATTATGTCTTAAAGAACTCTGGTATTGAGGATATTTTTATTCAGCCGGCTTCCGGTGATGGAGGGATTTCCTTGGGCGCAGCCTATTGGGGATACCACCATTATTTTGGTTGTAAAACGAAAATTCCGTTTGATCATGCCTATAAGGGAGCAACATTTACCAATGAGCAAATTAATGCAGAACTAGCACCTTACAATCTGAATAGTTATAGGCTGAAAAAAAAGGCGAAGACAATAGCGACTTTACTAAACGAAGGAAAAGTGATTGGGTTATTCCAAGGCACTGGAGAAATTGGACCAAGAGCTTTGGGTAGTCGCAGTATTCTTGCTGATCCAAGGCCGTCAGAACATAAGGAACTTGTTAATTCTAAAATTAAATTTAGAGAAGGCTTTAGACCTTTTGCTCCCTCTATCCTGGCAGACTATGCCTGCGACTATTTGGATATAGAAGGCCCTTCTGAATATATGCTATTAATTGCTGAAGTCAAAGAACAGTACAGAGATTATTTGGGAGCGGTTACCCATATTAATAATACTGCTCGCCCACAAACTGTAGAAAAAGATGTAAACCCGGAATATTACAGCATTATTTCAGTATTTTATGAGCTTACGGGATGTCCTGCTGTATTAAATACAAGTTTTAATGTTAAAGGTGAGCCTGTGGTTCACACGCCAACAGACGCTATTCGGTGCTTCTTTTCAACGGGGCTGGATTACTTGGTAGTCGGCGATTTGCTATTTAGCAAAAATAAAGACTTCTCAGAAATTCAGGCAATTGAAGGGGAAAGTCATAAGCATGAAGAATATAGCTTGGCATAAGTGGGCTTACTGATGCTAGATGAAAATATAAAAGAAAAAATTTCTGATGAACTATTAGAAATTGCGGAAAAAGTTCTCTTTCACAATAAGCAATCAATCGATATCGATACAGAGCTTTTTGGTGGTGGTTCTGGATTAGGATCATTAAAGTTGATTGAACTTGTCTTTGCAGTTGAAAAAAAATATCAAATTGAATTTGACCCTAAATACATGCAAGGAGAGTACTTCTCTTCAGTTGCTACGTTGACAGAAACTGTATTATCAATACTAGAGTCCAAACAGTAAATCTATGAAGACAAGGCCAACAAGAGCAATCTTTATTCATGGAAACAGGGGAGCAAATGCAGATTTTGGTTGCTTTCCTTATATAGATAATCTTATTCGAGCGTTTGGTATTGAGATTATTCGTGTAAACTTCCCAGACCCAATTCGTGGTCGCATGAAGTATTGGATGCCTTTTCTTGAGTCCCTGCAGCCAAATGAAAACACACTGATTGTTGGTCATTCTTCAGGAACTAGTGCTGCCTTAAGATATGCAGAAACAAATAAAATTTATGGGAGTCTCTTAATTTCTGCTCAATCTGATGATTGTGGCTTAGAGTTTGAGAGGTTCAGTGGATTTTATGAAAGCCCGTTTAACTGGCAGCAAATAAAAAATAATCAAAACTGGATAGTGCAGGTACATTCCTCTGATGATCCTTATATTCCTGTTACCAGTGCGACTAATCTCAGTAACCAATTAAGTAGTACGTTGATACTGACCAATCAGCATGGACACTTTACAGAGTTCGACTTTGCTACAGACTCTATACCCCGGTTACAAGAAATTTTGACTGATAAA
Organism: Spartinivicinus poritis; assembly: GCF_028858535.1. Taxonomy (NCBI): domain Bacteria; kingdom Pseudomonadati; phylum Pseudomonadota; class Gammaproteobacteria; order Oceanospirillales; family Zooshikellaceae; genus Spartinivicinus; species Spartinivicinus poritis. The sequence continues at coordinate 120,094 of NZ_JAPMOU010000011.1, read as the reverse complement.
TTAAAAGTAGAATCCAATGAGTGCGGTTGTTAATATTTTTTCCCTGATTGCAGAAAACTGGAATAGCGATAATATTGCGCTGATTGATGATGCTTCGGGCAATCAAATTAGCTACAAAGATTTTGCCAACCTTGTTGATAATCTTTCCAGTCAATTAACAGACTGCGGAGTTCGAGAAAATGAAGCAGTCGTATTGTTGCTAGAAAAAAGTATTTTTTCTGTTGCTGTGATGGTTGCTTGCCTCAGGCTGGGTGCCTGTTATATCCCCTTGGATTTAAACTCTCCGCAAGCCCGTCTCGATTACATCATAGAGCTTGCTAATCCAAGATTGATTCTTTCTGAAGGTGAGAACTTTGAGTTTTTAAATTATGAGAAAGTAACAACGCCCTCTGTGTTTGTTGCTGCCTCTGTATTTGTTACTGAAAGCTCGTTAACAATGAGTACACCAGTAATAGCGCTAAGGGCAAACGATGCCCGAAAATATCCAGAGGGTTGTACTTATGTCATATTTACCTCAGGTTCAACTGGTAAACCAAAGGGAGTGCAAATAGGTCAAGGGGCTGTTGTAGCATTCCTGAATGCTGTCTCTAAAGAGGTTAGCTATGATGAAAGCACCGTTTTCCTCAACACCTCACCTTTGTTTTTCGATGCTTCTGTACTCGATATATACATGACCCTAAGCAAAGGGGGAACATTAGTTTTATTTACACCTCCACCTTTCCCATCTGTATTACCCAAGGTGATTTCTAAATACGGTGTAACTGATACCTTAATGGTTTCAACCCTACTTAAACTATTTGCTAGTCAATACAGTGGCTTTGAGCAAGCGGATTTAAGCTCATTAAAATCAATTTGGTATGGCGCTGAGCCGTGTCCAACAGGTGTTTTACATAAAATACAGCAGAAGCTCCCCGAGATTGTATTTATTCATGGATATGGTCCAACGGAAGTGACTCATACTTCATTATTTTATGTCACAAAGAATGTACCTTCAGATAACTCTTATTTACCTATAGGGCATCCCTTGGATGGGCTTGATGCTCGCCTTGATAGTAGCGGTTATGATTCTCCCTACATTGGTGAGTTACTGCTAGCTGGGGATCAGGTTATGCTGGGATACTTAGGAGACCTGGACGGATTAAACTTTATAAAAATAGACGAAAAAATATTTTATAAGACTAATGATGTTGTTCGGATTGATGTAGAAGGTAATTATCATTTCTTATGTCGAAATGATGATGCAGTTAAAGTATCGGGACACTTCATCCATACAACAGAAATTGAATCTGCTGTTAATTCTTTACCAGGAATTCTCTCTTCGACGGTCATTGTTTCAACAAAGTCAGATGCCGGAATTGCTCAAAATATATTAATTCTTTTCTATGAAGGTGATCGGACACCCGAAGCGGTGACAAATGAGCTGGCTGGGCGCCTACCCAACTATATGGTTCCAGAGGTTATTCGCCAGTTAGAGGCAAACTCCCCAGCTATTTTACCCTCTGGCAAACTTGATAAAGGCAAGTTAAAGGAGCTTTTCCATGAATTCTGAAAATAGCTTTGATAGCGTCGTGCTGACGGTTACACCAAAGTCAAAGAGTGGTTTATCTATCTATAGGGATATCGAGCAATTATGCATTGATACCTTATCAGAGTTCACCTCTCCAAATGGTGCTGTTGATTCGATAATCCAAGAGCTACAAAGCCTTGATGTTTGTATCGAAGCTTTTTCAGAAGTTGGCCTCACCATTTCTCTTGAGGTTCAATTAGCTAAAAAATTATTCGGCTGTGACTTTATAAAAAGAAGAAACCGATTTATCAGCGAGTTTTATCGCAGTGAAATCATTGCAGATGGAAATATCGATTTTTCTACATTGAAGTGCGCCGAATATATTGAGTGTATTTCAATTCCGAAGGGTAGTTTTGAGCTTAGCCTTGAACGACCGGTTCTTGATTATCATATTTATGCAGTACCAGAGCAGGTTGCTCAGGTCGCTGGAGCCACTGGTTTGAATGCAGCAGGTTTTAATGGGGATGGTGTTAAAGTTGCCATTATCGATACGGGATTGTGGGAGCATCCTCATTTTAGCCATCATAACTATAAAACCTCAGTATTTTCTGCTGTCTCTTTGCTTGATGCTGCTCGTGACGAGCGTGGCCATGGAACAGCAATGTCATCGGTTACCCTTTCCATTGCCCCAAGTATCGATTTAACAATGATTAAAATGTGTGATGGAAAACTTTCTTACCCTGTTGCTGCATTGCAGAAAGCGGTTGAGATGAGGCCTCATATAATTAATTGTAGCTGGGGAACTATAGGTTATGAGCCTGCTGTACACTTGGAAATTGTCAATGCTTTAGCAAAAGGTATTCAGGTAATCTTTTCATCGGGTAATGGTTCTACGGATAAAAAAGAGGCGATGTTCCAGTCGATTGCTCCTCCAGATTGTTTGACTATTGGTGGAGTGTATATAGATGAAAATGAAATTGAAGTGTCGGGTGTATCGAGCTCCTACCAATCTGATGTTTATGAAGGGCGCAATGTACCCGATATGTGTGGTATTTGTGGCCACTTACCTAGTGCCAGATTAATTCTATTTCCAACGGAACCTGGCTCGGAACATGATCTTAGAAATGGGCAGACGGATGGAACCGGGGGGGATGATGGCTGGTTGGTCTCTAGCGGTACATCTGCTGCTGCCGCTTGGGTGACAGGCCATTTGGCTTTGATTTTACAGCAAAATCCATCCATGTCATTGAGCCAGCAACGGGCTTCCCTGCAGAAGGCTTGTATTAAAGTGAGTCGGGGTGTTAGCAATTCTGGAGATGCCGCGACAGGAGAAGCAAACTGTCCAGCTACAGGTTCAGGTGTTGTACATGGAAGCAAAGTTGTTTTAAATCCTATGAGTGAATAGTTTGAATTAAATTATTTTCCTGATTCCACAATAAAACATAAGACAGTATTTGAATAGTTTTGTGTGCTAGTAGGGTAAGTGTGCACAAAGTTTAAGCATTTTGGTGCTTGGGAAAGCTATGCGATAGAGCTACCAGATTATCTTAAATACTGATTACAGATTAATAAAATATTACAATACTTCAGACGGTTTTAGGGGTAGATAAACTGAGGGCTTGCGAAGTGTAGGCGTTCTTTAATACTTTATTACAACTGTTAGGGTGCCTCGGTTGCTTGCGGCCAAGTAGTCAGGCTGAAGGAATTTTTTAATTATATAAAAAACTGTCTGAAGTATTGGTATTATGAACATTCGAAAAATTCTAAATGATAGAGTTCGCTTATCAATGGATGCATTAGGTGTCCCTGCTGAGTGCTCTGCGAATATATCACTTTCGAAACAAGTCAAGTTTGGCGATTATCAAGCAAATGGCGTTATGGGAGCAGGGAAGAAGCTGGGTGTAAACCCCCGGGAGCTGGCGCTCAATATCGTTGATAAGCTCAATCTTTCTGATATAGCGGAAAAAGTCGAGGTTGCTGGCCCAGGGTTTATCAACATTCATTTAAACTATAGCTGGTTAAGTAAGAGGCTTGAGCAAGCCCTTAATGATGACCGGTTAGGTATATCTGCTGTTTCAGAGCCACTCAATATTGTTGTTGACTATAGTTCACCAAACTTAGCTAAAGAGATGCATGTGGGTCATATTCGACCTACTGCTATTGGTGATACGGTAGTTCGAGTGTTGGAATTTTTAGGCCACAAGGTAGTTCGTCAAAATCATGTAGGTGATTGGGGGACTCAGTTTGGAATGCTGCTTGCGCACTTGGCAGATGGAAAAAGTGGTGGTGAAGATGTTGAGATTGTACTTGCAGATTTAGAAGTATTTTACCGAGAAGCCAAAAAACGTTTTGATGAAGAGGAAGGTTTTGACCAGCGTGCTAGGGATTATGTGGTTAAACTTCAAAATGGTGATAAGACCTGTCTTACCCTATGGGAGCAATTTATAAAAACCTCCTTGAGTCATGCGGATGATATTTATGAAAGACTGAACATTAGTTTGGGTTCAGAGAATGTTGCAGGAGAAAGCTTTTACAATCCTTATCTTTCGGAGGTAGTTGAAGACCTTTTGAATCAAGGTATTGCAAAGAGAGACCAAGGTGCGGTGGTTTGTTTTATTGATGAACAAAAAGATAAGGATGGTAATCCTGCCGTCATGATTATCCAAAAGAAGGACGGTGGTTATCTCTATGCAACCACAGATCTTGCTGCAGTTCGTTACAGAACCAGGGAGCTACATGCAGATCGTGTTTTATATTTTATTGATATGCGCCAATCACAACATATGCAGCAGGTGTTTTCTGTTAGCCAAGCGGCTGGTTACGCAGATGAGACAGTCTCTTTAGAGCATCATCCTTTTGGCACAATCAATGGCTCCGATGGTAAGCCTTTTAAAACCCGTAGTGGTGGAACGGTGAAGCTAGGGGATTTATTAGATGAAGCTGTGGAGCGAGCGAAAAAAATTATTTTAGAAAAAAATCCAGATTTAGATGAAGTCAGTTTAGGTGAGATTGCACAAAAGGTGGGTATTGGCGCAGTTAAATATGCAGATCTTTCAAAAACACGAACAAATGATTACGTTTTTAACTGGGATTTGATGTTGAGCTTTGAAGGTAATACGGCACCTTATCTTCAGTATGCCTATAGCCGAGTGCAAAGTATTTTTCGTAAGGCTGAACTTGATCCAGCAAATATAAGAGGAGAGGTTTTAATTGTTAGTCTTCAGGAAAAATCATTATCGCTGAAGCTCTCCCAGTTTGAAGAAGTTTTGCAACAGGTAGCTAATGAAGCCTATCCTCACATACTGTGTAATTATTTATATGAATTAGCATCTTGTTATATGAGTTTTTATGAGTCGTGCCCAATCCTTAAAAGTGACGTGGATGAAAAATCCAGAAATAGCCGGTTACTTTTATGTCACCTAACAGGAAGAGTTTTAAAACAAGGGTTGGAGTTATTGGGTATTGAAACTATGGATAAAATGTGAGGCTTGTTAAGGCTCGCTAAGAAGGCTGTGTGCTGAGTTCAGAAAGCCACAGCCTGCTTGCAACTCTCATTGTTGCTGGCTTCACAGTAGTGAGCCAGCCCAAAAAACCTTCACTTTGGCTATCTATAAAGAACTATTGATTTGATAAAAACAGCTGATAAGCAGGGTTTTCAGATTCTTCCCAATAGTGATAGCCAATATCGGTTAAAAACTCAGGTACTTTTTCACGGTCCTTGCTGGGTACTTGAAGGCCAACCACCACTCTGCCATAAGCTGCACCATGGTTACGGTAGTGGAACATGGAAATATTCCAGCGTTGACCTAGTTTATTTAAAAAGTTAAGTAGTGCGCCAGGTCGTTCAGGAAACTCAAACCGATACACCACTTCGTCTTTTGCTGCTTCTGCATGGCCGCCGACCATATGACGAATATGCAGTTTTGCCATTTCATTATCGCTTAAATCGACAACAGGGTAGCCTGCATCCTGCAGTTGCAGAACAAGCTGCTCTTTGGTATCAGTATCGGGCTTAGTTTGCACCCCAACAAAAATATGTGCCTGTTTATTATCATAATAGCGATAGTTAAATTCAGTGATATTTCGTTTGCCTAAGGTTTGGCAAAAAGTTTTGAAACTACCAGGCTTTTCAGGAATAGTTACCGCAATAATTGCTTCGCGACGCTCACCTAACTCTGCACGTTCAGAAATATAACGTAGCCGATCAAAATTAACATTGGCGCCGCTATCAATAGCTAATAATGTTTGGCCGCTGACTTGTTTACGCTCTACATACTTTTTAATACCTGCAATACCTAAGGCGCCGGCAGGTTCGGTGATCGAACGGGTATCATCGTAGATATCTTTAATTGCAGCGCAGATTTCGTCAGCAGTCACCGTAATGACTTCATCAACGTAATGCTTACATACTTCAAATGTCTCTTGTCCGATTTGAGCAACCGCAACACCATCGGCAAAAATACCCACTTGAGGTAAAACAACTCTTTCCCCAGCTGCCAGAGCGGCTTTAAGACAAGCAGACTCTTCATATTCCACCCCAATTATTTTGGTTTCTGGGCGCAGATATTTTACATAAGCAGCAATGCCTGCAATTAAGCCACCACCACCGACAGGTACAAAGATAGCGTCAATAGGCCCGGAATGTTGGCGGAGGATTTCCATACCAATAGTGCCTTGGCCAGCAATGGTATCGATATCATCATAAGGATGAATATAAACGTAACCATGCTTCTCCACTAATTGTTTGGAGTAAGCTAAAGCTTGATCAAATGCATCACCATGAAGGATAACATCTGCTCCCCGAGACTTTACAGCTTTTACTTTAATTTCGGGGGTGGTTTGTGGCATGACAATGACGGCTTTAATACCAAGCCGCTGTGCAGCCAGGGCTAACCCTTGAGCGTGATTACCCGCAGATGCTGCGATAACTCCTCGTTGCTGTTCGGCTTTGGTGAGCTGTACAACCCGGTTATAGGCACCGCGAATTTTAAATGAAAATACCGGCTGTAAATCTTCTCGCTTAATTAAAATTGAGTTTTGCAGTCTTTCAGATAAAAAGGTGGCATGATCTAGCGGGGTTTCTACCGCTATATCATAAACAGGGGCTTCGAGAATTTTTTTTACATACGGCTGAAGCATAATAATAACTAATACACTGACCTGAACTATATGGAATTAATATGTATATTGGTGCAGAAAACACCAAATAATTATAAACAGAGCATTTCACACTGTTTGAGCTAAGAATACAAGAGTAGCCTGGAAATCCTGATTATTTATAGGATAATGTGCCAACTGATTAATCTCTCCCTAGGAACCCATACGCATGAACCAAGATGAGTTAAAGCAGGCTGTAGCACAAGCTGCCCTTGAGCAGATTGTTGACCAATTAGAAGAAGACAGTATTGTTGGAATTGGCACTGGCTCAACAGCCAACTACTTTATTGATGCATTGGCTGCTTATAAAGATCGCTTTGATGGTGCTGTGGCTAGCTCTAAAGCAAGTGCAGAGCGTTTAAAAGGGCATGGTATTCCTGTTTATGACCTGAATGTGGTCAGCGAAATCAAGTGGTATATCGACGGGGCTGATGAAGCTAATGAGCACCTACATTTAATTAAGGGAGGTGGTGCAGCACTGACTCGGGAAAAAATTGTAGCCGCAGTGGCTGAGCAGTTTATTTGCATTGCAGATGAGTCAAAGTTGGTGGGTAAGCTAGGCACTTTTCCCTTACCCGTTGAAGTGATACCAATGGCTCGCAGCTACGTAGCACGAGAGTTGGTTAAGCTAGGTGGTGACCCTGTTTATCGAGAAGACACTGTCACAGATAATGGCAACATCATCTTGGATGTGTGGAACCTAGATATTGGCTCTGCAGTGCAACTAGAAGAAGCTATTAACCAGATTGTTGGTGTGGTAACAAATGGTTTATTTGCCAGACGCCCAGCTGACATTCTATTACTTGGCACCCAAGCGGGGGTTAAAACCTTAAAAGCGAAATAATATCTAAGGGCACCTCTAAGCGCTAGATGTATTTTGTTGGTCTAGCGCTATTTCAGCAAATAACCAGTTTTTAAACGCCTCTATTTGTTGCTGAAATCGCTGCTCGGAAGAGTGGACCAAAAAATAGCCAATACCATTTTCAAGTGACTCTGCAAAAGGTTTTACCAGATAGCCTAGTTCAAGCTCTTCTTGCACCATAGTTAAATCAACCATCGCAACCCCATGCCCTCTTACTGCTGCATTAATAGCTAGTTCCATAGCATCAAACACTAAGCCACTATCGGTATCAATGTTATTAACATGGTTGGCATTTAACCAGTTTGTCCAGTCTGTTTTGTCTCGGGTAGGATGGAGTAGATTAACTATGCTCAGTCCATTGATATTGTTTAGTTGGTGCTTTGCTAAAAAAGCAGGTGAGCAAACGGGCGCCATGGTTTCTTTAAATAATGAAATAGCATGGTTTGGTACTTCAACGATAGCGTCATTAACAATAGCTGCCTGAAACTCATGTTGTACATCATAATGATGCTGCTCCCACATGGTGGTCAGGGATAGTTCAACATCGGGTTGAAGTTGCTGAAACTTTGCTAGCCTTGGCAATAGCCATTTCACCGAGAAGGTGGGAGGTACAACCACATTTAATTGATTGCGTGGCTGTAATAAATAGTCTGTTGTGCGGCAAATAGCATCAAAAGACTCTGAAAGTGTTTGGAACAAGTCACTACCTGAAGGCGTTAGTTGCAACCCTCTGGAAGTACGCTTAAATAGCTGGCAGTTAAAAAAGTCTTCCAAGGTTTTTACTTGGCGGCTGATAGCTCCTTGGGTGACAAACAACTCAGTCGCAGCTTCCGTAAAGCTGCCATGGCGTGCAGCGGCTTCGAAGGCACGCAAGGCTTTTAGTGGTGGTAAGTTTTTTCTTCGCCAAGACATGTGTTTTTGTCATACCTACCATGAATTAATATCGTTTGATAGTTAATAAGAGATAGTAATAAATTAATAAGCGTCCATTGACACTTGCTTGATCATAACCCGAGCCTCAATATTTCTCCAGATGTCAAAAATCTGGGTATTTGAGCTGATTGCGCCCTTTAAGCGGTTGTGTCCTTCAAAGGAGGGTCAGTGGTCCTGATCAGCACAACATATTGTGCTTGCGACTAAGGAACGACTGTAAGCACAGATACTAGCGCTCCGACTTAACCAGGTGCTCACAACCTTTGGCCCAAACCTCTTGTAGTGTGCCTGGTCGCTGAAATCTTTCTAGGTAGGCTGAAGCTTCTCTAGTTAGGTTGAATCTCTAGGTAGAGAATGTGCTGATGCCCTTATTAACTCCCATTAGGGTCTACCCTTTATATGCCTACTGTCCCCAGTAGGCTATTTTTATTGCCTTTCATATGTGAAGTGTTGTTGAGAGATATGAAACAGTTGTCGGTTTTTTCAAAGCAAGCAAAGGCGCTTTCTACTTTAGCTTGGCCCATTGTTTTGTCACAAGTGGCCTTAGTTGCATTAGGCTTAACCGACACCATTATGATGGGAGTCTTGGGTAAAGAGGCTTTGGCTGGCGGTGGCCTAGGGGTAACTATAACCGGCTTATTATTAACCTTGGCATTGGGAGTATTGGGGGCCACCTCAAATTTGATTGCGCCTTGTGCACATAAAACACCTGATGGAACAGTTAAACAATACAGTTATGCCAGCTTAATCGTAGCCACCGGTTTTGGAGTATTGATTTTATTGGTTCTGTTTTGGGCTAAAGAGTTAATAAGTTTAGCCGGACAAAGTGAGGAAACTACAGAACTTGCAGATCAATACTTGCAGGGCTTTTTCTGGGGAGTTTTACCTGGTCTATGGTTCCAAGCACTAAGGTTTACGGTAATGCCATTAGGGCATACCAGAATAGTCACAATAATTGCCTGGTTCGATGTATTACTGAATATACCTATTAACTACCTATTAATTACAGGTAGCTTTGGTTTTCCTAATTTAGGTATTAAGGGAATCGGTGTGGCGACAAGTGTTGTGCATATAACAAGTTTTATTTTGTTAGTTGCTTACATACTTTACCATCCTAAGTTAGCTGAGCAACGTCATGCCTTTATTGGAAAACTCCGTCTTGGTTTTTATTGTAAGGAGACACTGAGGTTAGGTATTCCACAAGGTATTACTTACCTAGCTGAAGTTGGATTATTTTCAACGGCTGCGTTTATGATGGGATTATTTGGCAATGACACATTGGCAGCTCATCAAATAACCTTACAAACTATTACTGTTCCTTTTATGGTTGCAATGGGTATTGCCCAAGCAACAGGCATAAAAGTAGGTCATGAATTGGGGCACAATAATATTCAGGCCTGTCGTCAATATGGCTGGTTGGGGTTAGGCATGGGTGGTTGTTGGATGCTACTGGCTGCACTGGCTTTTTGGCTATTTCCCGAAGTAATCGTAGGCTTTTATTTGGATAAAAATAATCCAGAAAATCAGCAGGTATTTCTTATCGCAAGTCAATTACTGATTATTGCTGCTTATTTTGAAATTTTTGACGGTTCGCAAACCATTGCCAGCTCGGCACTACGGGGGTTAAAAGAAGCTAAACGCCCAATGTTGCTAGCGATTAGTAGTTATTGGCTGGTTGGTTTACCTGTTGCGTTATTACTTGGCTTTTACTGGCAGTGGCAAGGCGCTGGTGTTTGGTGGGGGCTGGCAGCTGGATTGGCTGCAGCAGCGATTAGCTTGATCTGGTTATTTGAAAAAGCGACACGCGTGAGCCGCTCCGACTCAGGAGAGTTAATCACTAATAATAGAGTTGAAAACTACGTTTAATCTTGCTCCAAAAGTGGAGTTTTTACATAACTATGACAAATGAGCTTCTGACGGTTTATATAATTAGCACCGTTGTACGGTTCTACTGAATTATGAAAGGGATACTAAGGTACATTAATCTGAACCTTATTCATTAGATAAACTAGTTATTGCGTATTGACCATACGAAACTCATTAGCCCCATTCAGGGGCTAATTTTTACATAGCTGTGACATATTACATGTTATTAGCTTATATACTATGGCGTATTGCTTAATATTACTTCTCAGCAACAGTGTTGCACATGGTGTGTTATGTTGCTCTTACAGCTCCACCCGTGGGGCTTTTTTTGCCAAAATTTCACCGAGCTGGCTTTGCTAAATAAAGCTTAACTATCACAGATAGTAAGCTAAAGAGCTTAAAGCAGAGCGTCTTATTATAAACTTTTATTAACCTAATTTTGGATAATAGGAGTTTAACACTAGATATTTCATGTTTTCGGTATAGCTGCTAATAGTCGAGCTATAATTATGTCATTTAGGCTGACAGTTGGGTTTGGAGCATGAATGTTATTTCAGAAAAGGTGAAGGAGATCTTAAAACAGCAGGGTATTGCATTTGAAATCGATGAGCGTAAAGAGTTGGCTGGAAATAACCAGGAATTATCTAATGTCATCTATTCTACTATATTAGAGGATGATAAAGGGAAGGTGATGGTCATTTGCCCACGAACCCATATCATTGATTTGAACTTTTTTAACTCGCAATTTAATCGCAAACTTAGTGCTATGGAAGAAGGGAAGCTAAGCAAGCTGTTAAAAGATAAACAGTTAGAAAAATTGCCTGCGATTCCTCAATTATTTGATTTGCCAGTAATTATTGATAGTCAGTTATTTAAATCTGATGAAGTATTATGGCTGGATAGTGGCACGAAGGATAAACTAATAAGTATAAAAAGTGATGATTATAAAAAACTGGCAAGCCATTATACTCAATCGCAATTTAGTGTAAGAGTGGCGGAAATGGCCGAAGGTCCTGAAACATGGCAGCAGGATATTTTTGAAATCACTCAGGCTGTGAATACACATACTCAGTTGACTATGAGGGCGCAGCTGGAAGAAACCGTAGATTTACCACCACTACCACAAACTGCGCAAAAAATATTACAACTGAATTCAGATCCAAATGCTGACATTAATCAATTAGTTAAAATTGTTGAGTCAGATCCGAGCTTAGCTGCTCAAGTTGTTAGCTGGGCTGCATCCCCTTATTATGGAGTAAGAGGCGAAATCAAAAATGTTAAAGATGCTATTACTCGGGTGCTTGGTTTTGATTTTATTATGAGCATTGCTGTAGCGATGTGCCTAAATAAAACCATTGAACTACCGCAGGATCAGCCTAGAGGTTATACACCGTTTTGGCAGCAAGCATCTTATGCAGCAGTTACAGCTGAACAAATGGTACGTAAAATGTCAGGAGCCAACAAATTAGATAAAGGTTTGGCTTATTTAAGTGGGTTAATGCATAACTTTGGTTATTTAGTCATGGCTTATGTGTTTCCAGATCATTTTTCAAATATATGTCGTTATATGGAAGTGAATCAACACATTAATCATATAGAAATAGAACGCTATTTAATTGGCGTAACTCGTGATCAGGTTTGTTGTTGGTTAATGCACTATTGGGATATGCCAGAAGAGCTGGTAGTCGCTATAAGGTTTCAACACTCCCCAAATTATAATGGTGAATATTCGCAGTATGCTTTATTACTTTATATAGTACAAAGACTGCTAAAAGAACAGGGGATAGGAGATGCACCTTATGAGCAAATTCCTGATGAGTTTTATCAACAATTAAATCTTACACCTGATCAGGCTGCTGAGGTGATTGATAAAGTAGTGGAAGATCATGATAATGTAGAAATGTTAGGAAATAGCTTAGCAGCATAAGAGTATAATATTTGTAATTGACTAAACTTGTCTTCCATATCAACAGGGTCAGCCTCTAGTGGTCCATGCGCAAAATAAGGTAACAACTTCTTCTCCATTTATCTTCTGGCTGTGTTACTTTTTCTTGACGTAGGCCCACTATGCCTGCAAAAAAGCGCCTTACCAGAAAATAAATGGCTTTGAAGACTGTTACCCAACTTTACGCATGGACCACTAGCCGGCCTTTTCAGCTTTAATAAAGATCTTTTCTCATTGTTTTCATTCTATAAATAGCACTATTCACGAAAATTATGAGTGAAATTCGCACATTTATGTAGACTTAATGATGTGGTGCTTGATTGGTGTGATGTAGGTGATGGAAAAAATGTATTAAAGGTGCCCTAAAGAGTAAATTATACTGAATGTAATAATTTCTGAACATTTATAACTTTGCTTAAGGGAGTTAAGCGATGTTAATTATTCAAAAATTTTTTTTAAAGTTAACAGGAATTTTATTATTATTTGTGGTTTCTATTACGAGCTATGGAATGTTGCCTAATGCTTCATTTGAGCAAGGAGACGTTGGGGGAAGACCCGATGAATGGAAATGGTTTGGAAGTGATGAAAGTTTTTTTCCACAAATAGTGAATGATGCTTACCATGGTGAACAGGCCGTCAGAATTCCCGTTAGAGATAAGGAGTGGGGTGACGCTGTTTCTGGCATTAAGCCAAGTGATCATTTAACTGCAGGAAGTCAGAAATTTTATAAATTTGGCTTTTATTATAAAAGCAGAGATTTAAAATCTGTTCGTATCAGAATGAGAATGTATGATGCCTCTGATACAAGTATTGGTTATGTTGACTCTTTATTTGGTGTAGAAGATATGGATACATGGGCTTATGGAGAGCTGCATATAAAAGCAACCAAGCCAGAAACTACTTATATTAGTCCTCAATTCAGCGGAGTTGGTATTCGTGGTTGGGAGCGGCTGCATCTTTTTCATGATTATGACTATCTAAAAAATGTTTCAAAAAATAACGATGTACATGATATCAGTGAATTTACCAATCATGGCAGTTTTATTGGTGATGCAGCGCTAGATGAAGGAAAATATGGGGTTGGTTTAAACCTGGATGGTAAGGGCGACGCAGTGGTTATTCCACATGATGACTCCTTGAACTTAAAAGATGAGTTTACCATTGAAGCCTGGATAGCGCCGAGAAACTCCGCTGAACAGGTTCGTCGCACAATTGTTGGAAAAAAAGGGAGTTTTGAACTGTATCTTGAAGGAAGCAAACTGGTTTTTAGAGGCTATGGTCTAAATATTCAAACACATGAAGCAAAATTTTTATCCCATGCAAATAACTGGACTCATGTCGCTGTAAGTTATCGAGGCTATGATTTAAAAATTTATATCAATGGTAAAGAGCAGTATAAAAATGGTGGAGTATTTGGAGACTTGCAGATCTCTCATAATGATCTGTATACAGGCAGTTATGATAAAACCCTTACCAATACCTTTAATGGTAGAATAGATGAACTTCGGATCTATAAAGAAGGACTCACTACTTTACAGGTAGTACAGGATATGAATAAGCATGACCCTTCGCCTGTGCTTTGGTTAGATAACTTATCAATGCAAGAGATTGGCAGTCGTAATGGTATTGGTGAAGTTAGGAATAGGCTTTATCCTCAGATTTTTCCTGTTCCAAAACACGTCAGTTGGAATCACCCGGGTAAGTTTGGAAAATTTACTATAAATAATGAAACTGTTATATATGTTCCTGACTTAAAAAGTATTGAAAGTGCTATGACATTGAGAGCTGAAATAAAGCATTATTTTGGCCTTAGCCTTCCGATACGACCTTGGACAGCTAACGACCGTCCATATAATGCTATTTTAATGGGTACAATTGCTGCTAAAAATATATCAACAATATTAGCTAATGAAGGTTTACTTAGATACTTCCAAAGCATGTCAAATACAGGGCAAGGTTATGTCATAAAACTAGACTCAAAAGGCATTATTCTCGCTGGTCAAGATTATGTAGGTAGTTTTTTCTCTAGTGCCTCGCTATTACAAGTTTTAAAATTTAACTATGCGAAGAAAACTGAGCCAGTTTCCCCTTTTGGCTTGGTAGTTGACTATCCTGATACAAGTAATAGAGGGTTTCATTACACGATGTATAAGGATAAGTTAAAAATGGATATGAAAACTTGGGAGGAGCTTGTTCGTAGAACTCTAAGTCAATTTAAAGTAAATGAACTTCAACTATATTTGGGTAATTTGGCTATTGGTGATGGACGCTATTATTATAATTGGGATAGATTTTTAACCCCCCAGGAAATGCAAAAACTAATTCATTTTGCTAAGCAACACTATTTTGAAAAGGTTGTGCCCACAGTCTATGGTGGTGCGTTGTTTAGAAAAAAACACCCAGAATGGGCATGGGTAGAAAAAAGTGGGAAAATTTATTCACACTTCTTTGATACAACTAACCCAGGCTACCAAACACTGACAGATGCTTATTATAAGGATATATTATCAGCATTCCCTTCAGAAAAAGTATTTAATATTGCCCATGATGAGTCATTTGGTCATTACTGGGTTAATGGTGCCCCTTTTGAGGAGCAAGATTTTATTACCCAAGGCCCTGGTAGGTTCATGGAGCCAAGAGTTGTATGGTCTGACAGTATTATTCGCCAATGTAAGTACCTAAGTGAGCTAGGTATACAGGAAATAAGATTCTGGGCTGATGGACTTGCACCAGACCGAAATGGTGGGCCTCCCTTCCATACTGATGCTCAGTTATCAGCTATTGCAAAAAATTGTGAAAACATAGTTCCTATGTACTGGATGAGTAGAAGTAAGCACTACGAACGAGGTTTTATCAAAAAACTTCAGAAAGGTGGGTTTGATACAGTCATTTATTCAAGTAATAAAGCTGATACATCACCTTATGAGTTACCTAAAATGACTGAAACAAAGACTATGTATTCTAATAAATGGTCATCACCTTATCCTTGGTGCTCTGTAATGAACAGTACGACACAAGGAAAGGTATCGGAAGGATATGCTGACTATTGGTCCTTTTCAAAAATAGTGCATGAAGCAAATTTATTCTGGAATACAAACCAAAAAAATCTACCGCATTTCTGGGAGTTTACTAGTAAGTATGGTATTGATATTTCCAGAATTACTTCCGTTAGTCCAAATCTATATGGAGGCGATACTTATAAAGTATTTCCAGTTGAAAATTATAATGCAGATTTGATTGGTGAAACTAATGACTGGAGTTTAGCTAGCCCAGGATTTGACTTTTCGCAGGTGGTAATGAAAGGGAATGAACCTGCAGAATCATTTGCGTCAGTGGTGCAAACCCTACCAGAGGACTCTCCAAATTCATTGGTTTTATCTGCTAAAGGTGCTAAGTCTACTACACAAGCAGTTAACGAAACAGTTTCATCAATTTCAATTGTTATCAGTAGTGCTTGGGAAGGTCCTGATCAAGAACTATCAATGACTAACTATATGCAAAGAATCCAACAAATGTATCGGAATTATTACACAACAGATGATGGCAGGGATGGTGGAAAGATTGCGTATTTAACTCTTAATTATACAGATGGAACAACTTATGAAGAGCCTATTCGGTTTGGGAATGATGTTTATCTACATCAAACCAATGATATGACCAGAATTGCTTATGGTGCACGGGATATATTGCATGTACCAGCTGGTCCTATGCGGTCAAATGCAGCCTATATTTGGGAAGTGGTTAATCCAGCCCCTTGTAAAAAAGTAGAGTCAGTTACCTTATGGCTGAATGATGGAAGATATGAACCAGAAATAGATACGGGAGATTACTATCGGCCAGGAAACATTACTACTGAGCTTAAATTAGCATTATTCAGTATCGCTGGAAGAAGTGTGAAAAATGCTTGCATGGCAGGTAATAAATACTCAAGTTATAATTTAAATTAAAATAGACAATAAATGGGTTGATAACGTTGGTACACAATATTAGTAATAACTGGCAAGAGATGTTGCTGGGAGATGTTAAAGATTGGAGTATAGCTGAAACGGTGCACTGGCTATTAACATCTGGACGAACGATAACGGACCCTGCTCTATTCCTAAAAAGTCTTGGTGAGCACCTAATAAAAGCGGGCGCTAATCTTGCTCGAGTTCGCATCACACTCAATACAATTGATCCTGAAGTGAGAGCGAAAGTATATACCTGGTGGCGTGATAAAGATGAAATAGAGGTGTTTGATCCACCACATGGGGTTGATCAAACACCCGCGTATCGTGGTAGTCCAATAGAAGAGGTATTGGAGCATCGTCGTATAGTTCGCCATAAATTAACCAAAGAGATGGATCCAGACTCACATATTATTCTACAAGAGTTATATTCTGAAGGCATTACAGATTATGTTGCTTTTCCCCTAGAATTTACTGACCAATCAGTGAGTACTTTTATTATCGCAAGTGATAATGTTCAAGGGTTTTCTGAAAGTGATTTTAAAAAGTTTCAGACATTACTCTTATATCTATTACCTGTTTTAGAAGTCTTTTCAACCCGTAATACTATTAAGTCGTTGTTAAATACTTATGTTGGTCCCAGTACAGGGAGAAAAATCCTAAAAGGTAGTGTAAAGCGTGGGGACTCAGAACTGATTGAGTGTGCTTTATGGTACAGCGATTTACGCAATTTCACAGCTCTTACTGAATCCTTAGCAACTGATGCTATGTTACAGCTACTGAATTCCTACTTTGAATTAATTACAATCGCAGTCACTCAGCGTGGTGGTGAGGTTTTACGGTTTATAGGCGATGCAATGCTGATTGTCTTCACAGCGGAAGAGCTAGGTTCAGTTGATAATGCTTGTACAGCAGCACTACAAGCTGCAATTGAAGCTAATAACCAATTACAACAGTTGAATAAAGAGTTAACTTTGCAAGAAATGCCGTTATTATCTTTTGGAGTAGGTTTACATATGGGAAAAGTAGTATATGGCAACGTTGGCTCATTATCACGCTTAGACTTTACGGTAATGGGGCCTGCGGTTAATCGAACAGCACGGCTTGAGGATTTAACCAAAAAACTTGATGCTGACTTGGTATTGACAGCTGAATTTGCTGAACATATTACAGAGCCGACAGTATTTCTTGGAAGTTATGAGGTAAAAGGTGTTTCAGAACCATTACAGGTGCATACCCTAAAATCGTTTTTTAAAAAACAATAATTTTCTAGAAAGTTATTTGCTACAGTCTTTTAACTGAATTACTAATTAAATATCTAGCTGGTCTATGAAGCAAGATGGCGTTTGGTGTATTAACCAAACACCATTATTAATGAATTCATTTCAAACTAGACTTACTACGGTTGTATAAGTTTCGATGAAGCTCTTTTAATAACAGAAAAATAGCCAGGTTCTAATGCATAGGGGTGAGCATCATAAAATCCTCGTCTTTTTAAGACTCGATGAAGTTTTTCAAGGTTATAAGCTGGCACCACTGGATAAAGATGGTGCTCACAGTGGTAGTTAATCTTATTGGGCGCAAACAGTAACTTTTCCCACCAGCTTGCTAGAGTGGTTCGTGTGGTTAGACGAACATCTTGGCCAGACAGTTGAGGCATGGCACCATGTTCCCCTATTTGACGTATACGCAAAATGAACGGATAGATAAACAAGTAGGCTATCCACCATAATCCATATAACCAGGGTTTATCGATCAAATAAAAAACACCAAAAAAGAGCGAATGAAAAATCAAGATCTGGCTAAAATTCTTAAGTGAGCACCAAAAAACTCCCTTCGATGTCAGTGTACTTTGATTTACCCCCATCGAAGATGCATTCCCGGCTCGACCTGTATTTACATACAGAAAAATGCCTAATAAAGACTTAAAACCCGATTGTCCGGTAAAATCTCGAATTAGCTTGCGAGTCATACTGGCCTTGGTAACTGGATAATTTTTAATATTCCCTACATCCGGATCGATATTTTCACCAGTTCTCGTATGATGAATAAAATGATATTTACGATAAAACGACATAGGAACCAATACAGGTACACCGCCCAGCCAGTGTCCAATCACACCATTCACCCATTGTCGTTTGAACATGGCACGATGAGAGCAGTCGTGCAGCAGCCCACCCAGCGACAACTGAGAACCACCTAACAGCAACACAGCTAGCAATAGGGTTATAGGGTTGGGAAAAATAGCTGCAAGAGTAAAAATGGCTGCAATAACCAGCCAGCATCTTACAAGATGAATAGTTGCCTTTATATTAGAAAGTTTGCGTAGAGCTGCCAGTTCTTCCTTATCAATGTATTCTTTTACCTCTTTAGCAGGTTGTGCGTTTTTCACTGCAGTCATCTTGCCTCCTTTCTATTGTTATTTTTCCACTAGAGTCATACCTTAAAGTCGATAAATTTCAACTTCTAATGACTGCTATTCTAAAATATAGATAAAAATTCCACTTGGCAGGCTGACTCATGAACCATGTTTCGTATTAAAATAAGCTGCCTGATTCTCTAAGGCCTGTTAACATTATATGAACAGTCACAATCCTTTGGGCTTTCTGCCCAGCTGTGTTACAAGTCATTTATGTAGAATGACTACACAGCATTCCTTGTGCCTTGCTGGACAAAAAAATAGCCTCCAGCAGTGGTGATTCAAATAGTGTTAACAGGTCCTAATCAGTCTTAAGTTATTAATCCAAGTTCAACTTGAAGGTACAAAACAAGTCTTGGTTAGTTTTCTAGATTATCTATATATTTTTATTTTTCAACGAACTTGACTTCTATAATTGCTCCGATACTGTTTGGTTGTGCCTCGATATAGCAAGAGTCTCCAGCTTTAAGCTGATACTCAACAGGGGTATATTTAGCAGAGTTGTCTGCCTTTTCTTCTGCTAGAATTCTTACTGCTTGACCATTAGCATTTGTTTTAGTGTAGCCAGGCAGATCAAAGCTAACTAAATAAGGCCCACTTATCATATTTGTTGCTTGACCATTTTGTGTTGTAGTATATCTGGTAGTAGAACCTTGTTTTCCTTTTAAATTTCTACATACTAAAGAAAAAGTGAGTTTATTATGTTCGTCGAGCCCAGTATCAGGAAGATACAAACCTTCTCGGAGATAGCATTCATTTAGGTTTTCATAGCCACTACTTTGGCAAAATTCTTTGCTATTTTCTATCATAAGTAGTTCATTAAGATAATTACTAAGGCCTTGATATATTGTTTCATTATTCAAATCAATAGAAATTTTTAATTGCTTTAATGTGACTGACGCTTCCACGACACCTGTAGTTGACTTAGGTGTTACCCACTTAACATTGACTTCAGTATTTGCATAAGTACCAGTAGTAATAAAACTTGTGACTAATATTAACTTTGAAAAATGGTTCATTAAAAACTCCAGTCAGCTAATTTATTTGAAATTTTATAGAAAGCTGTCAATATCTTTGCTCAAAAAAGAGCCTGTCAGCAATGCCATATTAATTGCTATTGATTTATTATTGCATTTATCCAGTCTGAAAATGCATTAACTTTTATATAAATCATTGCTTTGTCTTCTCCATAGGGGCGATGAAAACTTACTACACCATAGAGAGTATTAGTTTCAGGATTAAATAATGGGCCACCGCTATCACCAGGTCCTGTTACTGATTGGGCAGTATTAAAGTGACTGGAATTTGAATCCCTGATAGCACAAATTTGATTCTCACTTAAGTATCTTTCCACAGTGCCTTCAGTCATTTCATTTTCTAAGGCACTCAATAATTGTGTTTGTGATCCCAGTAGATTAAATATATAATGTGAGAATCCTGCCTTCATGTAACACTTGCCTTTGGTTGTGTGCTCTTCCCCATTAGAAAGACAATAATCTATAACCATATTTCTTACTTGCTCTTTTCCTTTTTCTTCACCTTCCTGCCTATTATCATCAAACTCCTTAGCTAGATGATTTTTAAGAGTTTTCAGCGGTGTCATATAGCTTAAGAATCGTGATGATTGTTCTTTATCCCTATCAACAATAGTTTGAGTTGCTAGTTTTTGAATGCAGTTATCATGGTCTAATACGACTACATCAAGTGATCTACGTTTTGAAACCCTATCAGAAAAAATTTTAGGATTAACAAAGTGCACTTCATTGCCTTCATGGTCGTTTGATGTTGTTATAAAAAAGTCCTGATCTGAACCCCAGCCTGTTACGCGAAGATGAGAACCTTGAAAAGCACTACTGTTATTTAATGATATAGTTTGATGGTCGTTTATAGCAGGTATTTTTACAAGTGCAATGTCGTAATCAAGGACACCTTTACTCCTATCTTGAACAAAGTCTTCACCAACATATTTGGCATCTTTTTTAAAATTTGGATGTATAATAATTTGTTGAGGAGCATACAGTTTAAGGATTTTGTTAGTATTTTCTTTATTTAGGTCAAAACTGCCTAAAGCTATTTTAAAGTCTTCTTTTTTTATTTTTCCTCCCTTAAAGCAATGAGCAGCCGTTAGAATCCATTCTTGGTTAATGAGTGTTCCACCACAGAAAACTCTTGTTGATACATCATCTTGTTTATTAGTAATCAATGTTGCTACCCATGGTAGCGATTCAGTTGACTCATATCCATCAACAATAGCGTTAGAAATAGAGGTGCCAAAAAATAAAGGTGATATACATGTAAGTATTTTAAATTTTAATCTCATGTTTATCTCTAATAATTTATAAGGTATTAAAAAGCACAATAAATTCTAATGTTGAGAGAATAATAAGTATATATTGACGAATAATTTACAATACATAAGCTTTACAATATTTACACTAGTAATGATTATCAGTTATATTTGACGTGATTTAATAATGACACATGCAATACTGTTTGATTAACTTTTTTAGTTATGGTGAACTATGCTTAAATGATCATCAATATACATGAAAGCTATTTATTCTATCGAATAAAAAAATACAACCAGTATATAAACAACCTATAATGCTTTCACCTTATTATATATAAAACCATTTTACAGTGGCTAACCTTCGTAATCATTATCAGGAATTCGGTTCATGATAAATAGTGTATCAACATCTACAACTTGCACTGTTCCTTTACTTAATGACGTTGTAACTCAGCCTAAAGACTCAGTACAAGCTGAGATTAGCGACTTTTGTGCCAACAGGTACAGTTTGGTATTCATGGGTTATTCAGGAAAAGGCTATAAAGACCCTGAGCACTTGGTGCAAATGTTAAATCAACTTTTAGATGAAGCGATTGAAAAACATGGTGGTGCTGATAAATTAGTGGTTTCTGCAGGTGCTACATCATGTGGTATTGGGATTGTTTATGAAATTGCCAAACAAAAAAATATTGCAACATTAGGTATTGTTTCTGCGCTTGCAGATGAGGCTGAGACATCAGGTTTTTGTGATAAAAAGGTATTTGTTCAGGCTGAGTCTTGGGAAGTAAAAGATCCCAATGGTAATTCATATACACTCTACCCAGCAACCCTAAAAGGGGAGATTTTTAAGCTGGGGGGAGGAGTTGTATCCGATTGTGAAATTGCTGAGGCAAGAGAAAAAAGATTAACCTATGAAGAAATTCCTTTTGAACCGGGTCCTACGATATAGCTAAGGTTTAGTCGTATGAATGGGTAGAATGACTCCTTTCAACAGCTCATTCTACCTATTAGGTATTTAATTGATATTACGTTTCTTGCTGTAAGCGCCCTTTATCAATTAAGAAGTCGATAAATACTCTTAGCCGTTTGGCTTTTTGGCTATTCTGAAGAAAATAAAGATATAAACCTGGGTAAGGCTGCCAATGCTTTTCCAATATTGGTATCAGTTTGCCAGAAGCTAATTTTTCTGAAATCATCGGAGTCACTATACGTCCAATACCCAAACCCTTTTCAGCCGCATCAACCATTAAATCAGTATCATTAACAATCATTCTGTTAGGCATGTCTACAATGATCTCTTGGCCCCGCTGTTGAAGAATCAGTGGGGCTAGCTGGTTTGAGGCAATAAAACGGTATTGAATTAATTTGTGCTGCTTTAGCTCATCTAGGGTTTTAGGCTTGCCATGCTTCTGAATATATTCCTTTGAAGCAAAAAGTGCCTCTTTCATCTGGGGGGTAATTTTTTTAGCAACCATGCCTGGTTCGATCCGATCTCCAAAGCGAATACCTAGATCTATACCTTCACTAATAATATTTATTGTTTCATCTGATACTGAAATTTCTAATTGGACTGCTGGGTAAAGCCTGCAAAATTCTGAATAGATTGGGCGCAGGAAAAACTGATAAGCAAATCTAGGCAAAGTTAGCCTTACTTTACCTGAAGGTATTTCACCAAGATTCTGAACACTTTCAAGCGCAAACTCTAATGTGTTTATAGATTCTGAGATTCGTTCATAGAGAAGCTTACCAGCATCAGTGAGGTCAATGCGTCTGGTACTACGGCTGAACAAGGGCAGTCCCAGATGACTCTCTAGTTGCTTTAGAGATTGGCTGACTGAAGGTGGTGCCATCTCCAGCTTTCTGGCAGCACCTCGAATGCTACCCTCTTTGACAATTGTCTGAAAAATTGTCAACTGATTGAAAGTCGTTCCTTTCATAACTTAGCTTTATTGTTTGAAATTACCTAACTATCTATTAGTTATTAATATACTAAAATTAATCAATAATCTAGCCTAGACTACAAGCACTGTTGCTATAGAGAGTTACCAAACGAAGTGGAGTGTTTATGAGCAAGGTGGTAGTGATATCTGGTCACCCTGATTTAGGGCAGTCAAACACTAATAGTGTGATACTTTCGCAGTTAAGCCAATTTATTGATGATGTTGAGATAAGGCGACTTGATATGCTTTATCCAGATTATCAAATAGATGTAGAGGGTGAACAAGAAGTCCTGTTAGGGGCAGACATCATTGTTCTACAGTTTCCATTTTACTGGTATTCAATACCTGCGTTATTAAAAAAATGGATGGATGATGTCTTTGCCTATAATTTTGCTTATGGCTCAAAAGGAGACAAATTAAAAGGTAAAGAGTTTATTCTATCTTTTACGGTCGGCGGCCCAGATGAGTCTTACAAACCACTTGGCTATAACCATTTCGCTATAGAGCAGCTGCTTCACCCTTTGGAGCAAACAGCCTATCTGTCCGGTATGAATTATCACACTCCAGTCTATACGCATAGCATGGTTTACATCCCTGATGTCTACAATACCTTGGAAGATGTGCAGCAGCGTGCTATGGAGCATGCATTAAAGTTAACCAATAAAATTAAAGCGATTAGCCATTCTACTGACAATGCTATTCGAAAATTTGTGAAAAACTGGTTTGAGGAATTTGACCAATTACCAGCTGAGTCTGATTTCTTCACCGCCGGTTTAACCGAAGATGTAAACTGGAAAATGCCTGATGGCCAGTTTAATGGACATGATGGTTTCTGCGAGTGGTACGAGATCGCAAAAGCTACCTTTAAACCAAATTGCGATCATCAAGTCGAGCAAATTGAAGTACATCAATTTGGTGATGACTATAAAGTTAATCTGCGAATCAGGTTGATAGCCGAAACATTTGAAGACTCACCAATGGAAGGGAATGAAGTCAATATGCTTGTTAATGAAGCATGGCTTGTACACCTAAATAAAGCAGGTGAAGTAAAAATATTTGATTATGACGTACAACTAGTAAGCGCCTAATCCAAGGGAGAACAGCAATGAAATCTATCCAGTTAAATACAACAGTAGGAACTCTGGCTGCTATAAGTTTGACCTGATTAGAGTCGCCGGTCATTGAAAGGTTAGTCAATTAACTTTATTGGCCAAATCAGAAATGGGCAATAGAGACATGCTTATTGAGGCAAGTAAGCTGGCCTCTCAAAGGTTGGATCAAAAACAGCAGCGCAAAATTAATTACTAATAGGATTAAACGTTGATGGAGAGAAATATGAAATCTTTAGCAACGTTCTTTTTTTGTATGAATGGTTACCTCCTCTGTAATCGCTGGTGAAAACAAACAGGCAATTAAAGATAGTGCCATTATTATTAACTTTTCCTTATGGTCTAAGCCAGCAAACCCAGTGGCTCTCCTTGGCAAGTAGGTAGCAGGAGTAATTTTTTCACTGATCATTGAATGTCTCTAGGTACTAGGGATAAGAGTTAAGAAACTATCATGCTAAATAAGTCACTCGTATATAGGTAATAAAGCAGTAGTTAAAAGAAGTCGTTACAAAAAATACTTTAGACAGCTTTTGGTCTTATAAAGATGTGGTAAATCAAAATTTGTTCTATGGTATACACTTCTGAGTTGTTTAATGGGAAGGGACATAACATAGCCACTTTCCTTTTATTAAATTAGTTAAAACATTATTGACCGAACAAAGTGTAGTTGTGATATACTTTTACTCAGTATGATCCCTTGTCTTTGATTTTTTCGTAAAGCTAAGCTTAACTTGGTAGTGAGCTACAGTATTAAATTAATGATATATTAAGGTGATTTATAAAGTACCATGCTAATTTTATTTATATTTACTTTTGTTGGAATCGCATTTTTTATTTGGGGTGTTCGTAATTTTTATAGAGCAAAAGAGGCTATAAGTTGGCCAAAAGTTCCTGCACATATCTTAACATGCGACCTCATCGAAGATTCTCATGATGATAAAAAAGTTTGGGAAGTAGAGCTGTGCTATCAATATGTAGTAAATAATTCAACCTTTACAGAAAAACGGCTTGCATTTGGTTATGGTGGCAGTGGTTTTTATGAAAAACACAAGGCTATTTATGATAAACTGCAGACATCAGACTCTCTACTGATTAAATATGATCCAAACCATCCTGAATATTCCACTGTTGTCACAGGGTTTACTCGATCAAATTTGGTTATATTGGTGTTTGGCTTTGTATGGATGTTCTGTTCAATATGTGGAACTGTTATGTATTTTCTTTTTAAATATGATTTTTCAATTCTTCATGGAATTAAAATGATTTCTCATTAACTAGGTTTGTTAAAAAATAGTTAAATTAAGGCTGTTTGTTTGTGGTTATCTGATCTTTATGGAGAAAATAATTTCAAAATTAGTTATTATATGTATGTTGTTTATTTTTAGCTGTATTGGAATATGGCTTGTTTACGACAAAATTCATGACTTCTATATGGGACAGCAGGCTCTTAATTGGAAAGAAACTCCAGGACTTATTGTAAAATGCACACTGACTGAAATTAAACATAAAGATGATGAAGGGGAAAAATTGACCTGGAAGGTTGAACTACAATATAAATATGTAGTAGATGGTTTCACTTATAAAAGAGAACGGCTTGCTTTTGGTTACAGTGATACTAGCTTTTATGATGTTCATAAACAAATTTATAAGAAGTTACAGACATCAGATAAGATATTAGTTAAATATGATCCAAACTATCCTGAAAATTCCGTTGTAGTGGCGGGGTTTAATATGTCTCAGTTAGAGGGTATATTGATATCCCTACTATTCATACTTTTTTTGATTATAGCGGTTGTGATAGAAATAATTTCCAAACGTGATTCTCTTCTTGTAGAAAAGATTAAAATGGTTTAATGAGAGTTTCAGATTAAACGCTTCTTCTATGTATATGTGTAGTTATAAAATTTTTTCGCTCTATATATGCTCGCCGGAGAGGTATAATCAGCTATAAAGGGCTTATAATGCTAATAAGAAACTTTTCGAATTATATACCTGCCATTAATCATTTTTAGCTGTAAAGATCAAATGGTATAAACTTGCAATGGAAGGAGGTATTCGGTGAGGTTGCCGAACAATGAAGCACCAGGAATATAAGTAGACGAAATGAGTAAGTAAAGAATATATTTCTATAGGTTGTAACTGGATTAAAGATATGAAATTTTTTAAAATTATTGTTTTAATATTATTTTTAGGTGGTATTTATCATTACTGGGATTCCTATAGGGATGAGCCAGACAGGTATAATTCTAATGCATTCATTCCAGTAGTAATGCCTAATGAAACAATACCAAATCATGTTATGATTTTGGCCCCTTTAAATTGTCCAGAGGAAGAAGGGCGTCGCGCACAGGAACTATCTGAACAATTAACTCAGTTAGGTATTCCAAATAAAATAATAGATTCAGTTAGCTTTCGTTCTACACAAGAGCAAAAAATTAAACAAACAGTAAAATTATTAAATAGTAAGGTGCCGGTTGTGCTTTTTAATGAACTAGGACAATCAAATCCATCGACTGATATGGTTGTAGCTACGTATGTAAGGTATAAAATGGGTTTAGATTCACCCTCCACATAATTATTATTTAAATCGGTAGTTGTTAGAGTGGTATTATGGGTGGTTAAATACAATGAAAATTTTAATATTTATATTCATGCTCATACCCTCCTTAGGATTTTCAGCAGGTGAAACTCCTGGAACATATACCTACTACCAATTTTCAAACGCCACCAGTGGTTTTGAATCTATTGATTTTGACATTAAAATAAATAAAGATGCAGGTTATTCGTCCAATATATTTTGGTCCAACCAATTTGGTATCGTTGGCAGCTCATCTGGTGCTTATACTGGTTTTCAAAGTAATGGAGGAAAGAAACGTACCTTTTTATTTTCTGTTTGGGATGCAGTGGAATCGAAAAAAGGATCGAAAGGAAGCTATTGCCTTAAATTTGAGGAAAGTAGTTTTGGTCAAGGCTGTCGTATTCATGTTGATTGGAGTGAAAATAATAAATACCAGTTTCATGTTGCCTATGAATATGACCACTGGTTAAGCGTCACAGTTACAAACTTAACGAAAGGGTCTTCTTTTAAAATAGGCAGTATCAAAACAAGAGGTGATAGAATATCTTCTGAAGGTATGTTTAATTGGACTGAGTATTCTGAATGGAATAATGACAGAACAACCTGCTTGGGACAGCCCTACAGTAAAGCCATTTTCTTTTTACCTCAAGGGACGTTGTCTGGAAAGAAATATGATGCAACAATTTCATCGACAAGTCTTAGTAGTATGTGTCAAAAATTTTCAAACGTTATTAGGACTAGAGAGGGTAGTGTTCATGAGAACGGGATTGGAAACTCTGAACGAGGCTCTGTCAAGAATGATAAATTTTGTCTGGATGTTGAAAAAGGCCTAGGAGAAAATAGAGCCGTTATTTTGTATCCCTGTCATGGCCGAGCAAATCAAAGCTGGGTATTTTCTAAAGCATCTTCTATTGAGACACCTCATAATTACTGTTTGACCAATAAAAATGGTATTAGGGTGACTACCTGTAACCATAGGGATAGGCGTAGTCAGTGGATTATTCGTGGTTCTAAAATAAAGAATAAGTTTACTGGTGCATGCCTAACAGGTAATGGTTATCATAAACAGGTTACCCTTAAGAGGTGTAATAATTCAGTGAGTCAGAAATGGAGTTTTCCGTGGTAGAGGAAAGGAATAAATTCTTTACAAAATACTTGCCTCAAGAATATATTTATAAAAAGTATTAATTGCCTGCTCGAATTTATCAATATTATTCTCAACAATTCCATAAAGGGCCGAGCAGGTATTTTCACTTTTTGGCAAATACTGTTTGCTTGCCTAAGAGAAACACGAAAAGAGAAAGAAAACTCAATATCTTGCAGCTTGCTTTTCCCCATTAGACACATCCACCCGAAGTAATAAATACCCCCCAAGCAGAAACAGCAATAATATCGACAGAATGCCGATTCTGTTGCTACCCGAAAGGATGGTTACCCAGCCTACAAGAATAGGGCCCAATACCGCAGCAAATTTACCCAGCATATTATAGAAACCGAAGAACTCGGCAGTTTGCTTGACTGGAATCAAACGACTATATAGCGAGCGGCTAAGTGCCTGAACACCTCCTTGGACTAATCCAATGACTCCTGCCAGTAGATAAAACTGCCAGGCTGAGTGCATCCAGATACTGTAAAGCGTCACCATTATATAAACGGTAAGTGCCAACAATATGGCTGTGCGAGGACTGTATCGTTCACCGATCCTGCCAAACACCAGGGCGGCGGGAAACCCTATGAACTGGGTCAACAACAGAGCGGTGATCAAATCATTGGAATCTAGACCAATGGCAAGCCCATAATCTACTGCCATCCGAATAATGGTATCAACACCATCGATATATAACCAATATGCAATTAGAAATCGATAAGTTTGCGGCAATTGATGTATTTTTCTCAATGTCTGCCGTAACTGTTTAAACCCGCCAGTTAATGACTTTAGCGGTGTCGATAGAGTTTGGTTAGTCTCTTTAACAAACAGCCACAAGGGCATACTAAACAGTATCCACCAAAGTGCTGTCAGCAAAAATGCCAACTGTACTGCATCGGCGCTATTTGCCAAACCAAAGACCTCTGGTTTTAGAGTCATCCACACGTTCATCGTGAATAGCAGCCCGCCCCCCAAATATCCGAGGGCAAAGCCCAAGGCCGAAACCCTATCCAACCAGTCGCTCGGTGAGACGATTGGCAATAGTGCATCGTAGAATAGGTTGGCGCTAGAAAACCCAATCAATGCACAGACATATAAGGCAGCAGCCACCTGCCACTCTCCCTTTTCCACCCAGTACAGCCCACCAGTCATTACCGCACCGAAACAGGCAAACAACAACAGTAATCCTTTACGTCTTCCCAGTTGATCGGCAATTACTCCGAGGATAGGAGACATCGCCACTACTATCAGGCTGGCTACAGAATTGATCATGCCGAGTTGATAGGTGCTCTCTGTCACTGGCACACCCGATGACCAGAACTGCTTGAAGAAAATCGGGAAAAAGCCTGCCATAACCACTGTTGCAAAGGCACTGTTGGCCCAGTCATATAGTGCCCAGGACCAGATCGATTTCCTATTGGCGTTACTCATGGCTATTTATGTTTGCTTATGATTGTTAAGCTATGGATATAAACAGTTTAAACGCCTTAATCACTTTTCCCCATATTGCACTTTAAGTCTTCTTAACCCCTTTTTTGCCAAATATTTCAGAATCGTTCAATCAGCATGAACATTTTTGTTTCCCCTTGGTAGGCATGCATAAATCAAAAAGATAATAGTTAAGGCTTAGGAAGTATTAAAAAAATAAAAAACGGATTAAATAATTTTTTCTTAAAAAACTCAGGATCAAGAGTTAATAAGTCAAAACAATGTCCCCTCATAGCAGAGAGGGGCAATTTGTTAAGGCGCTATTTTTTTACTGTACTTTTAGTTCTAACATTTCAGCAGTACCAAATACCTGGTATATGTCTTTAGTTAATGCAGCCAATTGCTGGTTGTAGGCTTCAATCGGCTCTCCCATTCCCATCTTGTCAACAACCGTTCGGAATGGTCGTGAACCAGGGGCTGTAGCAATCACTTTAGCAACAGCATCTGCAACTATTTGAGGGTTCTGTGCTGGGTTGGCTGCCAATGCCTGCTCAAACCCTTCTAAAGCGGCTTTTGGTGCGTTAGCCATATCACCATAATTGTTTAGACGCTCTGTATCTGACGGTTTAATTAGTCGACCAATAAACTCCGTTGGAAAACCGCCAGGCTCAATAATGGCTACATCGATACCAAAGCTTGACAGCTCTGTTCGATAGTTTTCTGATAAAGCTTCAACTGCCCATTTTGTAGCATTATAAGGTCCATAAAACGGAATAGTCATACGCCCAAGCAGGCTTGATACATTAAGAACTAAGCCTGAATGGCGCTGATGAAAATGCGGTAATACAGCACGGATCATTCTGTTTAATCCAAATACGTTTATCTCAAAGACTGCTTTTAAATCATCGGTTGAGAAGCTTTCTTGTATTCCATGAACCCCAATACCGGCGTTATTTACTAACACGTCGATATGTCCTGCTTGTTCAATTGCGGAAGCGACCCCAGCGATAACACTGTTTTCGTCAGTTACATCAATATTAACAATTAACCCGCCCAAGCTTTTGATTTCACTAGCAACTTGACTATTTCTTCCTTCTGGGTCTCGCATTGAAGCGATGACATTATGGCCTTGCTGTAAAAGTAACTTTGTTGTTAGTAAGCCAAAACCACTATTAGAACCTGTGATTAAGATGTTTTGCTTCATGATTAAGCCTCCAAACTGGTATCTGTTGTTGAATTGATGATAAGTAGTTTAGTCTTATAAATTATTAGAACAATATATGGATTTTAAACTTATGGTTCGTAAATTAAGAACAATGACCTTCATGGAGTTAATCATTTTTCAGGAGGTCGTTCGTTGTGGAGGCATTACTGCTGCAAGTATCAAACTCGACATTGCAAAATCTGCTGTTAGCACCCAATTAAGTCGGTTAGAAAGTAGACTAGGGGTAAAATTGTTGGAGCGAAGCTCACGAAGAATGACGATGACGGTTGAAGGTCAACAACTTCTGCCAAAAGTTGAATCGCTAATCGCAGAGGGTGAGTTATTGCTTCAGTATGCGGAAACCAAAAGCAAAGAACCGAGTGGTCAGGTTCGAATCGCTCTCACCTTGGATTTTGGCCAACTAGTTGTGGCTAATTTCTTTCCTCAAGTGACCAAGCTATACCCAAAAATTACTTTGGGCTGTAAATTCAGTTACCAGTTTGAGGATATGCAAGACACAGCATTTGATCTGGGTGTGAGGATAGGAAAAGTTAACGATGAAAACCTTGTTGCGCATAAGCTAGGGGAGATTAGGCGGGTATTAGTTGCAGGTAAAAAATATATACAACAGCACCCAGTTTTTGTACCAGAAGATTTAAAAAAACTAAATTGTATGATTTTTTCAAGTAGTAATACCTCTCGCACCTGGTCCTTAATTTCTTGTGAAGATGGGGTAACTGAAGCATCGTTGGATGTTAGTGGTGATGTTGCTGTGCAAAGCTTCAGTACCTTGGTTGAGTTGTGCATGTCCAATCAAGGGGTAGCATATGTACCTTATTTTTTGGTTAAAGAGCATATAGCTTCTGGGAAACTAAAGCATATCTTACCTCTTTGGCAAAGTAAGACCTCAAATGTTTATCTAGTTTATAGGTTTGGTGCTGACAAAATTCATCGGATAAAAGCCGTTATTGACTGTGCGAAAAAGTATTTGCCCTCGCTCATTTGTTGAAACCTGCTAGAACGGCATAGCCTATCTTCTACAACCAAGTTGCCAGTTACCCGCCAATAGGGCACCTCTATATTGGTGCCCTATAATATAGAGGTAGGATCTGCGGGATAATGCTTTATGAGATATAGACTGCTGCTTATATTTTGGATGATTATATCTCCTAAAGTACTAGGTGAAGAAATAATTCGTATTGCTAGTGGAGAATGGCCGCCATTTTTATCTCAGCACTACAATGAATATGGTGCAGGGTCGCATATAGTGACTGAAGCGTTTGCGTTAGAAGGAATTAAGGTGGCCTATATTTTTTATCCTTGGAAGCGGTCTATGGAAACGGCTAGGGATGGTAATGTTGATGCTACTTTGCTGTGGTCAAAAAATGAGGAAAGAGCAAAGCACTTTTTATTCAGTGATCCTGTTTTAACATTGCGCCATGTGTTTTTTCATCGAAAGGATTTGCAATTTGATTGGAGAGATATAGATGATTTGAAGCAATACAAAATAGGAGTGACTCGTGGCTATTTTTATGGTGAGCAAATACAAGAAGCTATTGAAAATAGTTTGATAGACACGGAGGTAGGGAATACAGATATAATTAATTTTAAAAAACTCATTGCAAATCGAATACAGCTATTTATTGTTGAGCCTGAAGTAGGCTATGAGTTATTAGCAAAAAACTTTTCTGAAAGTGATCGGAAGCTATTAACTAACCATCATAGAGCAATTCAAGAACGGCAGTGGCATTTATTAATATCAAATAAAGTTTCTCAAGCAGAAGAGTGGCTAGAAAGATTTAATAAGGGGTTGGCCAAGTTAAAAAGCCAAGGAACTATCGATAAAATAATGGAAGATGTCATAATGGGGCAGTACTCAGAAAAGTCACTGGCTGTATCTCCAGCTAAAAGCAAGCCATTTATCATTGTGGGTGATAGCCTTCATCCTCCTTTTTCTTACCTGGATAATGGTGTTCCTAAAGGGATTTATATGGAAATCATCAAGCAAGCATTTAAAAGAATGGGACGTGAAGATATTACAATCGAGCTAATGCCCTGGAAACGGGCGTTACATATGGTTAAATCAGGTAAAGCCGAAGGTATTTTTCCACCCCATTATTTTCCTGCCAAGCGACCATTTTTAGGGTATTACTCTGTTCCCATTATGCAGGAAATATCTACGGTATTCTGCAATGCTAAAAACTTAATGAAAATAGGGATAAACTTTAAACAACTAAAAACTTGGCCTGATGATTTGAAGCATGCCAGATTTGTATTGAGTTTGGGAGTGCTTATGGGAGGTGATAAATTTTGGCAAGGAGTTAATAGCAATGCAATTAATGCAACCAAGGTTTCTGGGCCTGAAGATGCTATTCGTAAGATTACTCCTGGCAAGCTAGACTGCCATATTAACGATCGTGTAACAATACAGTGGTATTTGAAAGCACTAAAAAATAAATATCCTAGTATAGCAATTGAAGATATTATGGAGGTTTTTCAAATTGAAGTAGAGGCTGGTTATCTTGCCCTTTCTGCAGGCTTTTCAAACAACGATGCGAAATCCTTTCTTGAAAAATTTAATTCAGAAATACAAAGTATGAAAGAAGAGGGGGTAATACAGCAAATTATTGATAGGAATATATCTAATGCTAAACTGCCACTATCGAATTTTTAATTATAAGAGTGGCTTATATCAATGGGGTGTAAATAAGCCACTCTTATTTTGGTTTTATTGATTTGAGTTTCGTATTTTCTCCAACGTAGCTTTGCCCACTCGTGGTAAGGCTAGTAGTACATCATCAGGTGCATTGCAAATAGCTTGCTTACTAGTGTACCCCTGTTTAAACAGTAATACTGCCAGCTTCGTGCTAATCCCTTTAATGCTTTTTACTTCCTGTTCAATACTCTTGGTAATTTTCCAGTCTTCGTCGTTTCCAAAATGGCTGGTTACGAATAGTTGCCAGTTCTCTTGTTTTTCAACTTTAGTTAGCTCAGCTACTTTTTGCTCAGGTGTTAATTGTTTATTTTCAAGAGTAACTAATAACTGTTGTAGAAAAGCCAGGTATGCAGGTTTGTCTTCAACAGTTATGTCTGTTTGATAAGGCAGTTCAGCAGAAGGACTAACCCACTCGCCGTGCTTATCAAGCGTATTTTTAGTACGTTTAGGTAGCTTTTTATATTCACTACTGCTTTCAGCTATTTGAGCTTGTTCAAGACAAACCAGTGGCGTTTTTAGTGTGAGTTTTGGTAGATAAACTAACGTATCATCTTTACTATTATTTTTAGTATCTTGTTTGGCATTATTAGCCCTTTTTTCAACAGCTTCAGGTATCTGCTCAGAAATAATATCATTATTTGTAGCACTACATGGTTGAGCAGGTGTTTCAATGTTATCAACTGCTTGATTTTCTATAGTTTCATCATTGAATACACTTTCTACAGGCTCTTCTACTGACTTTATAGCAGCAATTTGTTCACTATTATCAGTGTCAATTTTTTTCAAGTCTTCTACTTCTGAAGTAGTGTAGTTATCCTGTTTATCAACAGTTGACTCATCAGTAATTGAGCTGCTGGCTAATGGCTCAGTTGTTGTTGAAGTAACTGCCGTCTTTGTTGTGGTTGCTATTTCAACTGGATAAGCTTTTTCAATCGTATCAGCTGTTTTAAACGGGGTAGCAACTTCTGGTCGTTGCTGAGTATTGCCAGCTTCAACTTGCTGGCTTTCCTTCGTGAATGTTTGCTCTTTCATGTTTGCTGTATCAGCAACATTATTAGCTTGTTCCTCATCAGCCTGTTTTTGACTGAATGGCTTTATATCTGTTTGCTCAATATTATCAGATGCAGTGTTGTTTTTATTGGAAAAAACCTGCATGGTGGTTTTTATATTATTAAGCTGTGCGGTTAAGCATTGTGACTTATTGTTTTCTAGCGATTGTTCCTGTTCAAGCTCAGCTAGTTTTTCGAGTAATGCTTCACATTGCTCAATTTCGGTTGGGTGAATCGAGCTTAAGCCGGTGTGTTGCCAGTCTGTAAAAGTTTGTTCTATTTCTTCAATGATTTTATCAACACTATTATCTAAACTATCTACATTAGTTGTATTGATTTGAGCGACTGTGTTTGCACTTGTATTTGTTGGGGTATGGCTGCTTGTTTTCCTGAAAAAATAGAGCAATTTCTTAAACATTAGGCCTCCGCTACACCATGAGGTGAATGAATATCCAGTATAAAAGGATATATTTGGAAATTAATCAGTGAATATTTAATCTCAACTAATATACTGTTTTGGTTGTAAATAAAATAGACAATTGTAGTGGTTTGTTAATAACTTAACAATACGTACTCAAAGCGTGGTTTTGTCTATTGTTTGATTTGAATCACAGGAAACGGGAGTTAACAAATTAAAAAGATAGGAGAGATGAAATAATTAAGGTACGCAAATAAAGTTTTGTACAACACTTCTACTGATTGTGAAAAAAGTTGCGAGAGGGGAGTATAGCCTTGGTGCAATCTAACCTCCCCCTTTGAAAAAGGGGGGAACAGTTTTTACAAGTGATAGAAGTAAAATTTAACGGAATGAAGAGACATATGGTGCTGTTCTGCGTAGTACTAAAGCATTGTTGCTCACTCCATTTTCACCCATTGTGCTGCTCTCTTCATAATTTACCCATGGGGTTGACCAGAAGGGGATTCGGGTTAACCCTGAAACATCACAGTTATAAGCCATAACAGTACGCCAAGTGTCAGGTACTGGATTACAATAGCCATGACCATAAGTAAATGGGTCTAATGACTCGTCTTGGGTAATAATATGCCTGGCCCCTTGTAAATGGCCTATTTCATGGGCAAAAGAGTAATAACCTGTTGCACAACTATCTTTTACTAAAGCAAAAGCAGTGGAAGGATCAGCCATAATGCTATGTGCTACACCACAAGCCATACCAGTGCCCGTGAGTAAAATAGTCACGTCTGCTTTGAAGCGATCACGAAGCTGATGGAGCTCATCCATGTGGCCATCTTCTTTACCCATTAAACGTTCAACATCTGTGTAGATATCAAAGAATGACTCGGTATAATCGGTTTTTACAGTATGGACTAAAGTCAGATCAATAGGGATGTTGCTGTTTTGGTAAGACTGGTTGGT
Organism: Spartinivicinus poritis; assembly: GCF_028858535.1. Taxonomy (NCBI): domain Bacteria; kingdom Pseudomonadati; phylum Pseudomonadota; class Gammaproteobacteria; order Oceanospirillales; family Zooshikellaceae; genus Spartinivicinus; species Spartinivicinus poritis. Next base: position 84,622 of record NZ_JAPMOU010000011.1, on the reverse strand, counting down.
TTCTTCGACCGCCTTTTGTATTAAGCCATTAACCCCTTCAATACCGTCATTATCATCTATTGCTTTTTGGGTATAGGCAACCATTACGGTTATTTCATAGCGCTTGTTTCGTGCCATTCGATCCATGTCGAGAGCTGGTAGCCTAACCATACTTGGTGTTTCTATATGTACATCTCGAATAGACTCTTGCTGTTGTTTAGGCATTGTTAATAAGCTGTAACTACCATCGTGTAAATGCTTAATTCTGTATAACTGGCCTTGATGGTGTAAGTCTCCCAAAATGTAATGGGGTGTTTTAATCAGGGATAAGTAACTGGAGCTGTTACTTGTGTTACTGGTGGCTGTTATATATTGGCCATGTTGAGTTGGTTTTGACTCAGTAATAGTAAGGGTTATTTTTTTATTTGGCAGAGGTAGTACTATTTTTTGTTGTTTTTGCAAGTTGTTAAGAGTGGATGTATTGAGATTGATTAGCTGAGCTGTTTGTGCTTGCTGTTGTTCAACAAGTTTATCCTGTGCATCAAATAATTCTGAGTAGTCACCATTTATTTGATAAACAGGGGGGAACTCATAAAGTTGGTTGGTTGCTGCAAGTGCCACCCCGCTTAGACAGGCAGACGACATCAGCACTATTGCTTTAAAGTCCATTTTCATTGGTATATTTCCTTTATTTTTCTTATTAATAATTTTCGTGAACTCAATATCACAGCATATTAAATGTAGCTTTTAAAAAACGCAATTAGAACAATAGCTAAATTATATTCTTCGTATTGGCTATATTTCGTATTGGTTATATTTCGTATTGACTATAGAGCTATTTTGGTTTGGTAGTCAGGCAACACTCGTTGAAAATTGGGCATAGTCCTGTAATTGTAAAGTCATTTGATCACCTGAAGTTAATTTGTCAACACCTTCAGGTGTGCCAGTCAGTATTACATCGCCTGGTAATAAAGTAAAAAACTGACTGGCATAACTAATTAAGTTGGCAACAGAGGTAAGCATTAGCTTGGTATGGCCTTGCTGAGAAAGTTTCCCGTTGATTTTAAGTGAAAAATGTAAATCATCGAGTGGTATACTGGTATGGTATGGAATAAAAGGTGATAGTGGACAACTGCCATCGAATGCTTTGGCTTTTTCCCAAGGGTGACCTTTTTCTTTTAGCTGGCTTTGCAGTTTGCGTAAAGTTAAATCCAGAGCCAAGCCTATGCCACCAATTGCACTTAAGGCGGCTTCAGAAGAAATCGATTTTATTGGCTGTTGAATCAATATCGCCAACTCAGTCTCATAATGTACTTCACCTAAATTGTCGGGTAGTTGCAGAGGCTTCTCAAGTGGAACGATGGCCGTCGTTGGCTTAATAAATAATAATGGAGTGGCTGGGATAGGGTTATTAAGTTCAGCGGCATGAGCGGCATAATTTCGGCCAATACAAACAACCTTGCCACATGTTAAGTTGACAGGGCTTCCATCAATCCATTTGTGATGGTATTGCTGCATTAGATGACTCCTAGTGTTAGCTATATATTTACTACTCTGCCATTTACTCTGGCTATATGAGCATAACTGAAATTTTAACTATAATTTAAGCTATTTTGTATATACACAAAAATGAACTGTATATACATTAATAGCATTATTTTAGGTTGTCAGGATAGCAAGTATTAATAGAAGCTATACAGGGAAAATTCCTGACCAATGGGTACTGTTCAGTATATAATTCCCTGGCGTAGGTTATCCATAACCATAATAGTACTTACCAACAGCTTTTATATGAAAATGTTGCAAAACATAGCATTGTTAATAAATGATGGAGTTAGCTGCTCCAGGAGTGTTGTATGGCTGATCGGCAAGCCACGGTAGAAAGAAATACCTTAGAAACCCAAATAAAAATCACTATCAATTTGGATGGTACAGGCCAGGCACAGTTTGAAACTGGTGTCCCCTTTCTTGATCATATGTTGGATCAAATTGCTCGGCATGGTTTGATTGATATTGATATTAAAGCGAAAGGCGACCTGCATATAGATGCTCATCATACTGTTGAAGATGTTGGTATCACGCTAGGTCAGGCATTTCACCAGGCGATAGGAGACAAAAAAGGTATTCAGCGGTATGGCCATGCCTACGTCCCCCTTGATGAAGCATTATCCCGAGTAGTTGTGGATTTTTCCGGTCGACCTGGATTAACGTTTGATGTGCCATTTACTCGTGCGATGATCGGTCAGTTTGATGTCGACCTTTTCCATGAATTTTTCCAAGGCTTTGTTAACCACGCTTTAGTGACACTGCATGTGGATAATTTGCGTGGCAAAAATGCCCATCACCAAGCAGAAACTGTATTTAAGGCATTTGGCAGGGCGTTGCGAATGGCTGTAGCACCTGACCCGCGTATGCAAGGAATAACGCCATCTACCAAAGGCTGTTTATAAAAAGGCCTACTGAAGAGGAATCGGGTGAGTGAACAAAGTCGTTGTTGTCGATTATGGTATGGGTAACTTGCACTCTGTTGCAAAAGCACTTGAAACAGTGGCAACCCCAAATACGCAAGTAGCTGTGAGCAGTGACCCCCACTTTATTAAGGCTGCTGATCGAGTTGTATTTCCAGGGGTAGGAGCCATTCGCGACTGTCGAGCAGCACTCCATCAGGCTGGTATTGATCAGGTCATTACTGAGCTATTTACAAATAAGCCAATTCTAGCCATCTGTGTTGGTATGCAAATGCTGTTTGATCACAGTGAGGAAAACGATGGTGTAGACTGTTTAGGCTTGCTGCCTGGCCGCGTGAAATTTTTTGGCCGAGAATTAGCTGATGCTAATGGTGAGAGATTGAAAGTGCCTCACATGGGTTGGAATCAGGTTCAGCAAATAGAACATCCTTTGTGGCAAAACATCTCCCAAAATAGTCGGTTTTATTTTGTCCATAGCTACTATGTAAAAGCGGATAATACTGCTGCAGTTAAAGGCCGTTGTGAGTATGGCCATTTTATAGATGTTGCTGTAGCGCAAAATAATGTATTTGCAGTGCAATTTCACCCAGAAAAAAGTGCCCAAGCCGGTTTGCAATTGCTTGCTAATTTTATGGCTTGGAATGGTGAAGGTTAAGTACAAAAGGTATACATAAAGTAATGTTAATTATTCCAGCAATTGATCTAAAAGATGGTGCCTGTGTTCGGTTACGCCAAGGTGATATGGAAGATGCGACGGTTTTTTCTGATGACCCAGTAGCGATGGCTAGCCATTGGGTGGAGCAAGGCGGGCGACGTTTGCATTTAGTTGACTTAAACGGAGCTTTTGAAGGAGAGCCTGTCAATGGGGAGATTGTTAAGCAAATTGCTAAAACTCATCCAAATCTGCCCATTCAAATCGGTGGTGGAATTCGTAACCTAACTACTATTGAACACTACCTGAATGCCGGAGTGACCTATGTGATTATTGGTACTCAGGCAGTCAAGCAACCACAGTTTGTGAAAGAGGCTTGTAAAGCATTCCCTGGCCATATCATTGTTGGCCTGGATGCAAAAGATGGCAAAGTGGCTACTGATGGCTGGGCAGAGGTATCGGACATTGAAGTAACCGAATTAGCCAGCCAGTTCGAAGGGGATGGGGTCAGTGCTATTGTATACACAGATATTGCCAGAGATGGCATGATGCAAGGAGTGAATGTAACCAGTACCCACGCCTTGGCCCAGGCTATTAGCATTCCTGTCATTGCTTCAGGTGGTATCACTAATATAGAGGATATCAAGGCCTTACAAGCCGTTGCTAAGGATGGTATTGAAGGGGCTATAACTGGCCGAGCTATTTATGAAGGCAGTTTAAATGTGGCTGAAGCTCAGCAGTATTGTGATCAAAACAGCTAAAGAAAATGTGCAGTTAAAGCTGTGAGGTAAAAAATGGGATTAGCCAAACGAATTATTCCTTGCCTGGATGTAGAAAATGGCCGGGTAGTAAAAGGTGTTCAGTTTGTTGATATTCGTGATGCTGGTGACCCAGTAGAGGTGGCCAAACGATACAACGAGCAGGGAGCAGATGAATTAACCTTTCTGGATATTACCGCCAGCCATGAAGAACGAGATACCACCATTCATACGGTAGAAAAAATCGCTAGTGAAGTGTTTATCCCATTAACTGTTGGGGGTGGTATTCGTAACTTGCAAGATATCAGAAACCTGCTTAATGCAGGTGCAGATAAAGTCAGCATTAACACAACTGCCGTATTTAACCCGGAATTTGTTGCAGAGGCATCCGCAAAGTTTGGTGCCCAGTGCATAGTGGTGGCAATTGATGCCAAAAAAGTGAGTAAACCAGGTGAGCCTGATAAGTGGGAGGTGTTTACGCATGGCGGCAGAAGACCTACGGGGCTAGATGCTATCGAATGGGCCAGAAAAATGGAACAGTATGGTGCAGGTGAAATTCTTTTAACCAGTATGGACCAAGATGGCGTTAAAAATGGTTATGACTTAGGAGTAACTCATGCAATTAGTGATGCTGTAGTGATTCCAGTGATTGCTTCTGGTGGTGCAGGCAATTTAGATCATTTAGTTGACGGTATCAAACTTGGTAAAGCAGATGCCGTATTAGCTGCTAGTATTTTTCATTTTGGCGAATATACAATTCCACAAGCTAAGCAGTATCTAAGTGAACAGGGAATAGAAATGCGCTTATAGGGAGCCTATATACACTTTATTTTTACACCTAAAAATGATTCGTGATAGGTATAGATTAGGTAAAGTGAACACTTATTTTTTAATGAAAGGCCATTAATATGGTCTTTTTTTGTGACTAAAGAAAGTGTAAGTGCTTAATTTTTAGTATTACTGTACCTCATTTATTTTATATTAATAGATACTGTTTCATAAAATGAAATTCTGGCGTACTCTTTAATCACTCTTGAAGAAGTTGTTCATGAAGGACAGAGTGATGGGCAAACCGTTTCATCATTCACAAAGCGAGCGTTTTTTTGCGGTAACTTTGTTACCGCTTTTTTTATTGAAAAAATAATTGGTGATAATCTGCAAAATTTATTTTTTCTTTTAATGATTGAAAAAAGACCAGTACAGCAAAACCCGGCAAAAGGGATGAAACACCCCTGACCCAACCAGAATAGTGGATGCGTGGTTTTAATTACATCAGACTTAATAATTCATCTTTTAATAGTTGAGTATTTATAATTGTGCCTTTGTCAGAAGGAGTTTGAAAAATTGATGGAAACCATAAACTGTTATCTAACATTGGGATTACTTCCTTCAATATAATCTCTATATTAAATTGTATAGGCTTAAAGCATTGCCATTGTTTAGTCGCACAAATAGTTGCAAAAGCCTGGTTGGGCCAAAGGGGAAAAGTATGATAGCCGTTGGATTGTTCGATGGCCCAACTTCTTCGATATAATGTCCAGATTTGATCGGTTTCAACCGCTTCTTCAAAAAAATAACAGTAACGTTTTAAGCGTGGCCAGGTGGCAATGGTGGCCAGATCATCAGGCAATGGAGACCGCATTTAAATAACCCCATCAATTATTCTTAGTAAAACTTAGATATGAATAAAAAACAGGGGCAATAATGCCCCTTAATCTAGAGGTACATTCCTCTTCTATAGATACACTCTACACAAGTTGAGAAAAGAATAAATAAACGAACCCCAAAGTAGGGCCCTATTATACGACAAGTAAGCTCAGGAGCGGTGGCCCTAATAATAAGCACAGCTGTAGCTAACGAAGTGAGTTATTAGTCTGCTGGAGCTTATATTGAATGGAGACAGTACCACCTGACCGCTTCCACTGTCGTATATCTACTATAAATTGGTATGGTGATAATTCTCAATAAATAAAGTTTATGAATTAGAGTCATAAACTTTACTGGAGTATTCAACTAACAAGTGCAACTCAACAACATCTAGGATGAAAGGGGCTATCTGCTATAATAGCCTGCTTCTCTTTTCTGCCAAGATTGGAGTTGTTAATGGTCAAGGCTTACAAGCAGATAACTCTGGAAGAACGATATCAAATTTCAGCTTATTTAGCAGCTGGTTTTAGTCGTTCAGCCATCGCTGTGAGTCTAAACCGCTTTTTCTTTACACCTAAAAATGATTCGCAAGTGATATATATAGGATTGGGCTGAGTATTCTTTTTAGTGTACATGTTGCTGTGTTAAGTATCTGCATGTTTGTATCAGGTATAATTGGGTCTAACTTTACTATTTTATTTCAAAATGGCTTGATGAATGCTTATCCTCATACAATTCATCAGGCGTCATCCTTTTCTCAGGGAATTCAGTCAATGATAATGTTAATCGCACCAATTATTTCTACTTCATTTTTTATACCTCTTGGTTACAAACTAGTAATTCCTGCTGCTATCCTTCTATCACTTTTTGTATTAGTCGCAATGATGTGTATAAACTTTAAATTCTGTACTATAAAAGGAGTAGCCGATTTTTGAGTACTAATCAAAAAAGCTATTCAGTTTCCCCGCTAACCGTACACCAGCTATTAACAGTCGTTGATTGATAATCTTTGTTTTCTGGTAAGTATATTTATAGCTTAATTGTGGTATATCTGAATCTATATTGTTAAAGTCATAGGCTTGTTTTCTGATTGCTTTTGACTCTTTAGCCCAGTCCAGGTATGAAGCTTTTTGCCAACTTGTTACTTGGCTGCTTGTGGCAATATTGATAAAGCTTGCGTAATCTTTATAGCTTAATCGCTGGTTTTCAATTAACTCTGTATCCCAAACAGCATGTAGGTTTGAATTCTTTTCAAACCATTTAACAGCTATATCATTGCCTCCACGGTCATTTCTGTATCCGACATGTAAAGGTTGATGAATATCGCCAACAAGATGAGTATAAAAAGCTAGGGCTTGCCATTTATTACTTTGAGTGGTTTTGGAATTTGTTAATACTCTCTCAAAATGTACTAAAGCAGATAAGATGTCTCCATTAGGACTCCGGTTTAAGCTTTCGAATGACTCGTTATCATCAATAGAAATATAGTGCCAGGGTTTTGCATAATCCCAACTTGGTTCTGATTTTATTTCGTCTGGCCAGGTAGCTAATTGTGCAAGTTGGTACTTGCCTGTTATTTGTTTGATCGCTTTTTCTGTTTTAGGTGTTAAGTAAGCTTCTGCTATATGGGCAACAATGCGGTGACCATTTTGACCAAAAGCCCATGTAGACTGTGAATTTAAGCAAAAGTAGGCGATTACATAACTAAAAATACTGATACTTTTCAAGTTCCACAAAACCATTGATCTGTCCTTTTGTTTGTCAAGTCAAACAGTACAACAGAAGTTTATGAATTTAAAATAAATTGTTATTAATGTTGTATAACTTTTGTCTGGCTGCTTCTAGTTTATCCGTAACAGATTCTACATCAGCTGTTTTTATAAACTCTGCGAATAGCTGGTTGGCAACGTCTACCATTGGTTTGGGAGCATCTCGGTCAAAAAACTGGGTTATTCCTTCGGCTTCATCTAACAACTTTTTACCTTTTTTGGTTAGTGCTTGATCGCTAGCTTTTGCGCCTAGCCTAGGGGGTAAGAACTTCATTTTTTGATTAAGAGTGGTTTGCACATCTGGTTGAGCAACCATGATTAAAAATTGTTTTGCCAGCTTCAAGTTTTTAGTATTGTGGGGGATAGTAAATATGTCAGTGGGGGCTTCTTCATATTGGGGGGTTGAAGGGTTTATTTTGGGAAAAGGAAAAAAGTCCAGATCATTAAGTAAGTTTCTCGATGCTTTGCTGGTGATAAAATGGCCTATCAGCATCATTGTGGCACTCTCACGATTAAGCTCTGGCAATACTTCATACCAGTCATATTCTTCTGGCAGTGGGTTAAAACATTTATTATCTATCAGTTGTTTCCAGTGAATAAATACCTGCTTAACTCGCTGGTCTTTATAAGAAATATTGCCTGCTAATAATGCCTGGTGAAACTCAATACCGTTAAGCCTTAAATTGATATAATCAAACCAGGACTCTGCTGGCCATAAGTATTTATTACCTAAGACAATAGGATTTTTTTGGTTAGCTCGTATTTTTTTACATATTTCAATAAGTGTATTCCAGGTCGTTGGTGGGGTAATATTTAATTTCTTGAATGTGGATTTTTTATAATAAATAGCCCAATGATAATAGCTAAAGGGTACGGCATAAAAGTCATCATTAAATTTTACCAGGTCTTGCATGCCTGAAGAAAATGCATTGTTCCATTGCTGTTGTTGCCACAGTGGGGTTATAGGCTTTAGATAACCTTTTCTCACTAAGTTAAACAAGCGTTCACCTGCTTGCCAGTGAAGAACATCCATTCCTTTTTCAGCTGTTAACCACTGAATTAGTTTTTTTTTGTAATTGGCATCAGATTCTGTATGTAACCTTACTTTTACTTCTGGATGGCGACGTTGGAACTCACTGGCTAAATAACGAAAAGCAGAGCCCATCGGTCCGCCTAAGTTAAGCACTGAGACATCTAAATAGGCTTTCGGGGGTTGAGATTGGGCAATAGCATTAAAGGCTACCCCCAAAATTAAAAGAGAAATACTTTTAGGCCACATACCAGCTAACAACTAACTCATTACTATAATATTAGCAGTGAATGCCTCATGTTTAGGGCACCTCTAATAATTGTTTATGGCCTCTGCGCAAGCTGACGGGGTCTTGAATAAGACGGCTTGTGCAGTGTAAGGCTAGGTTGCCTTTCCAAACAAGCCAACGCAGTGCAAGAGCCCGTCAGGCAGCGCCTTTCAGGGCCTTCTGGTAAACCCGCACTCAGTGTTGTTGCTTTTCGACAGGCCACCAGCATGCCTTCAAACCAACGCCTTGATTGCGAATTTACCAGAAGGCCAGAGACTGAAAACAATTATTAGAGGTGCCCTTTATGCTACCAGTGTCTTCAATCTTTTGTCTTAATGCCACAACTGATAGCTATCAAATCCTTTTGCAGTTATTGCTTGGGAGTAGCAACAAGCTTTGATAGGCTAGTCTATAGAGGTTAGGGTTTGAGCATAGCTTGCAGTAAGTATACCCTAAGTGAATAGTGTCACCTCTTAAAGAAAGGTTGCTTGTAGGAGTACAGCCTACTTTCTGATTCAATTAACATTTGATGTGGCTAGCTAATGAGTAGTACAGAGAATATCTTGACAAAAGCGGCGGCTGATAAACAACGCAAGCCTACTGGTAAAATTCGCCAACAAAATGAGCAGGTGATTATTGATGCCGCTGAAATTGAGTTTGTCAACCATGGCTTTAAAGGGGCTTCAGTAAGGAAGATTGCAGAGCGAGCAGGGTTACCAAAAGCAAATGTTCACTATTACTTTAAAAGTAAGATAGATCTTTATGGTGCTGTATTGCATAACATCATTGAGCTATGGAATTCTGCTTTTAACGATATTAAGCCAGATGATGACCCTGCTGAGGCATTAGCTGCTTACATCCATTCTAAGGTCATGTACTCTAAAACAAACCCTTTGGCATCCAGAATTTTTGCCAGTGAAATCATTCATGGTGCTCCCTTCTTAAGTCAGTATATTGAAACTGACTTTGAAAACTGGGTAGCTGAAAAAGCAAGTGTTATTAAAGCCTGGATTGCTCAAGGCAAAATGGATCCAGTTGACCCTTATCACTTGTTGTTTTTAATTTGGGCTTCTACTCAGCACTATGCTGATTTTGGCGAACAAGTGAAAGCTGTGCTAGGTAAAGAAAACTTAGCAGATGACGATTATCAACAGGCTGCCGAGCAAATTACTCAAATAATTCTTAAGGGCTGTGGCATCAGGCGTTAGTTTGAATAGGGGAGAAGTGCTTGGACTGGCGTTAGGGAGAGTAGAATCAGAGGCTCTACTTCTCGTTGTTTTGGAAGTGTTTACACCAAGTGATATTCGAGCTATGCTCGTTAAAGTTTGTCTTTGTGGTCAGGTTTTTGATATAAGATCAACATAGCCCAGTTTTTTGGTTGGATTATTAGGCAGCCAGAGCACTGGATACTGACTAAGCAAAGTACAAGCTAACCTCTTGTTATTAGCAAAACCAAGCCATTGGCTTGGTTTTTGTGCGTATAGTGCAGTGTTTTATGCACGTTCCTTAGCAAGAACCTAAGAGAAAGAGTCTATGTCAGACACTATTACGGCTGTTCGTGCAGCTTTGCTGCACTTTACTGCAGACCCTGCCAGTGCAGGTGATCAAGCTTATCAATACTTTCCTGATGGACTGTTAATTATAAAAAATGGGTATATTGATAACGTCGGGCCAGCAGAGCAATTGCTACCACTGTTACCAAAGTCTGCATCAATTAATCACTATCCCAACTGCTTAATAACACCTGGGTTTATTGATACTCATATTCATTACCCTCAAACGGGAATGATTGCTTCTTATGGTGAGCAGCTTCTTGATTGGCTGGAAAAATATACATTTCCCGCAGAAATGGCTTTTACTGACCAAGCTCATGCAGAGGAAGTAGCAGAGGTATTTCTAAATGAGCTGTTACGCAATGGCACCACTACTGCTTTGGTCTTTGGTACGGTTCATCCAGAGTCGATAGATGCATTTTTTACTCAAGCACAGCGCCGCCGTTTACGAATGATTGCTGGTAAGGTAATGATGGACAGGCAAGCGCCGGAAGATTTATTGGATACACCAGAGTCCAGCTATCAACAATCCAAAGCACTTATCGAACGTTGGCATCAGCAAGATCGGCTGCTTTATGCAGTAACTCCTCGTTTTGCCATTACCTCAAGTAAAGAGCAGCTGGCTAAAGCGGGGCAGTTGTTACAAGAGTTTCCAGGTGTTTATTTGCATACACACTTGTCAGAAAATACTGATGAAATTGAGCTGATTAAACAGTTGTTTCCAGATGCCAAAGACTATTTGGATGTATACGATACACATCAGCTGTTGGGGAATCGGTCTGTTTTTGCTCATGGCGTGCATCTTTGTGATCACCAATGTCAGCGGCTGGCTGAAACTGAATCTGCTTTAGCTTTTTGCCCTTCTTCCAACTTATTTTTAGGCAGTGGATTATTTGATTTGGCAAAAATGGAAAAGTATGGTGTCAAGGTAGGGATGGGTACCGATGTGGGCGGTGGAACCAGCTTTTCTTTGCTACAAACGCTTGGTGATGGTTATAAAGTCAGCCAGCTAAAAAAACAACAATTGTCACCCTTAAAGTCATTTTATTTGGCTACTTTAGGTGGAGCAAAAGCGCTTAGTCTTGATAGCAAAATCGGTAATTTTGCTAAGGGGAAAGAAGCTGATTTTGTGGTATTGGATTATCAAGCAACGCCATTGATCAAATATCGCTTACAGCATACGACAGATTTGTTGGAAAAATTGTTTGTGCTAACAACACTGGGGGATGATCGAGCAGTAGCGGCTACTTATATTATGGGGCAGTTAGTTTATCAGCGAGATGCTCGCAATTAAAAAATATGTTGTAGATTCTTGGTTTAAAAAAGCCGCTAACTTTATTAAGCTAGCGGCTTTTTTATTTATTTAATCGCTTTATTGGCAATACTTAGGCCTTTAAGAAGACTTAGCGCTTGCTGTAACTGGTTGTCACTTTCCAGCTGCTTATCTACTTTTTTTGCCTTGAGAGAGCTAGGTTTATCTTTTAAACCATTACCATTATTCAAATGTCCCTGTAGATCTGCTTCTTTATAAGTGACGCCTTGATCGAGTTTAGTGACTTTAGCCCTATCAACAGTAATATCTGGCTCAATACCTTGTGCTTGAATAGAGCGACCATTAGGGGTGTAATACAGAGCTGTTGTTAACTTTAAGGCTCGCTGGTTATTAAGGGGTAAGACTGTTTGTACGGAGCCTTTACCAAAACTATCAGTTCCCATAATGATGGCGCGTTTATGGTCTTGTAAAGCCCCTGCAACAATCTCTGAAGCAGAAGCAGAGCCGCTATTGATTAATACAACAACGGGTACACCATTGGATGGGTCTTTTTCGTCTGCTTTAAAGCGCAACTCAGAGTTTGGAATACGACCTTTTGTATAAACGATGACACCTTTTTTCAAAAATGCATCAGAAACATCCACTGCTGCTTGCAAAACCCCACCTGGATTATTGCGTAGGTCCAATATCAGTCCATTTAATTTGCCTTTATTGGCTTTGGCTAGCTTTTTGATGGCATTAACGACTTCATCGCCTGAGTCGATTTGGAATTGAGTAATTCGAATGTAGCCGTAGCCTTCATCAAGTGGCTTGGACTTGACGCTTTGTACTTTAATGATGTCGCGCTTGATCACGATATCAAAAGGCTTACTATTGCCTTCACGCACAATAGTTAATGTAATTGGCTCACCAGGCTTGCCTCGCATCATTTCTACGGCTTCGTTTAGGCTCATGCCTTTGACTGGTTTTTGGTCAAGCTTGATGATGAGGTCTCCAGCTTCTACACCAGCACGTTGTGCAGGCGTATCGTCGATAGGAGCAATGACTTTGACAAATCCGTTTTCCATACCAACTTCAATGCCTAGCCCACCAAACTCACCAGTGGTATTGATTTGCAAGTCCTCAAAGTCTTTGGGGTCAAGGTAAGCAGAGTGGGGGTCTAGCCCGGTCAGCATACCTTTGATGGCATTTTCTAAAAGGGTTTTGTCATCAACATTTTCAACGTATGCCACTTTGATGCGGTCAAATACTTCTGCAAAGGTGCGAAGTTCTTGTAGTGGCAAGCGGCCTTTCAAGGGCTGGTTCGGCTCGGTTTCGGCAAACGCTAGGCTACTAACAAGGGCAGTCACTGCGAAAGCGAGATGACGAACTGAAGGGGAAAACTTTAAGCGTTTGCTGATCATTAAAAACTCTCGATTGAATAACTCTCTATTAAGGTATTTATATCCTATGAGATGTGGTAAAACCACTGCCCTTGTAACATCCTCTGTTTAGGCCCTTGCGATTCGTGATCTCTATCTGCTTATTGATTACTGGGCGACCTTACCGACGGGCAACTATCCACCCACTTGGGTTTTGTGGCCGACCTTTATGTCTTATCTCAAAGTAAAGCCCGATTTCATTGTTTCCGCCTGTATTGCCAACCGTTGCAATTGCTTCACCTGCTTTTACCCATTCGCCTGTTTCTTTTAGTAGCGTTTGGTTATGAGCGTACAGTGACATATAGCCGCCGCCATGATCCACAATAATTAACAGGCCTGACCCTCTCAGCCAATCAGAAAACACTACTCTGCCATGGTGTACGGCTGATACTGAGGAGCCCTCATTACTTTGAATAAATAGACCCTGCCACTTTAATTTAGTTTGTTTTTTCAAACTACCATAGCGGTTTGTTACTTTTCCTTGGATTGGCCAGGGGAGTTTGCCTCGCTGTTTGTAGAAAGGCGTGCCTGGTAGAGGCAGGGGAGTAATCGTTTTTGCTAAGGTTTTGAGAACTTGCTCTAGCTCTGATCGCTCTTTCTGTTGGGATGCCAGCGTCTGGTCTTTAGCCGCCAGCTCTTGCTCAAGCTGCTTTAATAGCAGGCGTCTCTTTGCTTTTTGGGTTGTGAGTGCTTGCTTTTGTTTGGCTAAGGCAAGCTGCTGGTTAGCCAGCTGAGTGTTAGTTGCTTTAATTTGTTGGCCAACCTGAGTTAACGACTGAATAGTTTGATTAAACTCAGTGACTTTTTGTTGACGGGCTTGGGCGAGATAGCCAAGATATTTTTGGGTACGTGCAACGTCAGTAGGTTGCTGTTGGTTCAGCAACATTTTTATATTAGAGTTTTGACCTGTGTACAGCGCCAGTAACATGGTTTGTTCTAGTTGTTGTTGCTGTTGACGCTTGGCAACCCTGAGTTGGTGCTGCCTAGTTTGGAGCTTTTTTAGTTGTTGCTGGCCCTCCTGCAACCGGTTTTCAATTTCTTGCACTTTTTTATGAAGCTGCTCCATTTCCTGCTCACTTGTTTGCAACGACTGCTGTACGTTAGAGCGTTGTTGCTGAATTTTTTTGAGTAGCTGCTGAGTTTTTTTAATTTCAGCCTGTAATTGTTTTAATTGTTTTTCTTTTTCTTGTAATTCAGGGTTAGCCCAGCTAATGCTGCTGTAGAGGAGGGCAGTACTGCTTATTAAACAAATACAGATAGGTTTATAAAGTTGTTTGGTCAAGGAAAAGATAAATTTCAACATTGATTACAACACTTGTAGTTGGAAACATTTAATGAAACACACCAGAAGGTGTTTTTTTAAGTATGCCTGCTAATTAACGATGTCGCAAAGAAACTTCACGAAAAGCTAAAAAACCCAACATATATGTTGGGTTTTTTAGAGGAAGAAACAGCGGATTAATTCCGTAAGTTTTTTAACTTATTTTTTGGCTTATGAGGAAATAAGGGACGTGCACGAAATAACTTGCTAGATTTTTGTTCCAAGGCGCCCGTTTGGCAAGGCGCAAAAAAGAAGGCATAGTGGGCCTACGTCGAGTTTTTGCAACACAGCCAAGCGGGATGGATTGGAGCCAAAACTGTAAGTTATTTCGTACACGTTCCTAAGTCTTTGTGACAAAACTAGTTTGCTTGCTCCACTAATATTTTACCTGTCATTTCTTCTGGAATGGGTAGTTCCATTAAGCTAAGTATTGTCGGGGCAATATCTGACAGAATACCGCCATCTTTAATCCTAATCGCTTTTGGGCCAGCATAGACTAGTGGTACAGGCTCACACGTATGGGCCGTATGGGCCTGTCCTGTTTCTGCGTTACTCATCTGCTCTACATTACCATGATCAGCGGTAATCAAACATTGACCATTAACTTGCTCCAGCGCTTTAAGAATTCGGCTAAGGCATTCATCAAGACATTCAACTGCTTTCACTGCCGCATCAAAAACACCAGTGTGGCCTACCATATCACCATTCGCATAATTACATACCACTAAGTCGTACTTTCCACTGGTAATTGCTTCAACTAGCTTATCAGTGACTTCGGGGGCACTCATTTCAGGTTTTAGGTCATAAGTGGCTACATCCGGTGAGTTAACCAAAATACGAGTTTCGCCCTCATAAGGGGTTTCTTCTCCCCCACTAAAGAAAAAGGTTACATGAGCGTACTTTTCTGTTTCTGCAATACGTAATTGGGTTTTTCCAAGAGATGCTAAATATTCACCAAGGGTGTTTTTTAATGATGCTGGTGGAAATGCGCAAGGTGCAGGAATATCAGCAGCATATTGAGTGAGCATGACAAAACCAGCAAGATTAGGTCGGCTATTCCGTTCAAAGCCACTAAAGTTGTCTTCTACGAATGCGCGTGTTAGCTGCCTGGCTCGGTCAGCACGAAAGTTCATAAACACAACTGCGTCACCATCGCCAATAACGGCAGGTTTCTGGTCGGCAGGAGTTACGCTGGTTGCCTTAACAAACTCGTCATTTTCATCTCTAACATAAGCTGCTTGCAAGCCAGCAACTGGATCTTCTGCAGAGAACTCTGCGGTACCTAAAGTAAGCAAGTTATAAGCAGCTGCAACTCGGTCCCAACGATTGTCACGATCCATGGCGAAGTAGCGACCGATTAAACTGGCAATGTGACCCACACCTAAGTCTGTAAGCTTGGCTTCAATTCGCTTTAATGATGCCTCAGCACTACGAGGGGGAGTATCACGACCATCTAAAAATGCATGTACATAAACTGCTTTAGCACCACGCTGAGCAGCTAAGTCAATCATGGCTAAAATATGGTCTTCATGACTATGTACACCGCCAGGAGATAGCAAGCCTAAAATATGCACGGCTTTATTATCAGCAATCGCTTTGTCTACCACTTCAGTCAGAATTGGGTTGGTAAAAAAGGAGGCATCTGCAATGGCTTTAGTTATACGAGTGAAGTCTTGATACACCACTCGGCCTGCCCCTAGGTTCATATGGCCAACTTCTGAGTTCCCCATTTGGCCATCAGGTAGCCCTACATCTATCCCAGACCCTGAAACTAAACTGCGAGGGTTTTGTTGCCAGAGCTTGTCCCAAACAGGCGTTTCAGCTGCTGCAATAGCATTGGATTCTGACGTTTCGCTATAGCCAAAACCATCAAGGATAAGTAGTGCGGTAGTACGACGTTGGTTACTCATATGGATTAGTGCTGCTCGTAAATAAGTGGTACATAAAGGGGTAAGAGAGATATTAGCGAGATTCTAATTAGAGGTCTATTGAAGGCAGCTGAGGTTTTTATTGCAGTCAATGTTTAGCATTTAACCTGTTAACAGCTATTTAGCATGGTTATTGAAACCTGTATACTTGCCAGCCTATTTAATCGCAAGGTCTGAATACAAATGGAGAAATTGATAGAGTTTGTTGTCAACCATCCATACTTGGTTACTGCTTTTATAGCGCTATTGGCGGCTTTGATTTATACCGAAGGGCGCAAAGCTGGGGCTACTATCACCACCAGCCAGCTAACTTCTGCAGTAAACAACAAAGATGCAGTAGTGGTAGATGTTCGAGATGGTAAGGAGTTCCAGGCGGGACATATTGTTAATGCTATCAATATTCCATCTACCAAGTTTGCTGAACGGATGAAAGAGTTAGAAAAGCACAAGGACAAGCCCATTATTATCGTTGATAAAATGGGTCAACAAGGTAGTACAGCTGGTAAAGCGTTGAAAGCTGCTGGCTTTGAGCAAGTGCTTAGGTTGCAAGGTGGTATGCAAACCTGGACGAGTGAAAACTTGCCAGTGATTAAGTAATGCCAGGGTTTTGTTAGTGACTATGTGTTGCTGAGGATGTTAAAGAAAGATGAGTGGTATAACCATTTACAGCTCAGCTTACTGTCCCTTTTGTATCCGGGCACTACGCTTACTTGATAGTAAGCAAGTGCCTTATCAATTGGTAAGTGTGGATGGTAAGCCAGGGGTGCGTAGGCAAATGGCTGAAAAAGCAGGGCGTACTTCGGTACCACAAATTTGGATTGGTAAACAGCATGTGGGTGGCTGTGATGACCTTTATGCTTTAGAGCGCGAAGGCAGGCTTGACCCGCTTATTGCTGACGCTCATTAGCACCATTCACCTTTAATAATTGTTTATGGCTTCTGGCCTCCATACTATGTAAAGTTCATAGGTATGTAGATATAGTAACCAACAAGTGACGTCTTTATTTTGCGACATAAACATTGATTAGTGCTATGGTTGCTGTCACAGGCCAACCAGGTGATGCATGACGAAGGTGTGTCAGCTGAGTTAGTATTGCTGACCTGCTTAGCGTATTAAATGACATAAATTAATTAAGGAATTACGTAAATGGCTGAAAATCAACAAAATCAGGCAGCTGGCGAAGAGAATCAACCTCAGTTTGCATTACAGCGGATCTATGTGAAGGACCTTTCATTTGAGTCGCCCAAAGCACCTGAGATATTCACGAAAGAATGGCAGCCACAGGTTAACTTAGATCTAAATACCCAAAACACTCAACTAGAGGAAGGAGTATTTGAGGTAGTTTTATCTTTAACAGTAACGGTTACTAACAATGAAGAAACCGCATTTGTTGTTGAAGTACAACAGTCAGGTGTCTTTTTAGTAAAAGGCTTAGATGACGCCTCTTTACATCAAACACTGGGTGCTTTTTGCCCGAACATCCTTTTCCCTTATGCGCGTGAGTGCATTGACAGTTTAGTTTTACGTGGCAGCTTCCCTCCAATTATGCTGGCACCTGTTAATTTTGATGCATTATATGCTCAAGCATTGCAACAACGTGAGCAAGAACAGCAGCAACCAGAAACTATTCAATAAGTTTTAATATTCTTTTTACTATCTGTTTGCTATTGAATTAAACCAAAGAAAGGGGCTTTAGCCCCTTTCTTTGGTTGTAGCCCATTTTGTAAGTTATAGCTTATTTCCCATTTTTAAATTCTAGTTGCCGCCAGCTTTCATAAATCATTACGGCAGCACAGTTAGATAGGTTCATACTACGACTGTTGGGCTTCATGGGTAGTCGTATAATATGTTCGGGTTTTACCTCATTTTGTAAAATGCTACTGGGCAGCCCACGAGTTTCTGGGCCAAATAATAATGCATCATTAGGTTCATATTGAACCGATGTATGGAGGGTAGAACCTTTAGTACTAATAGCAAACAAGCGGTTATAGTTGACTGATTGACAAAAGGCTGTGAGTGACTCATGTACAATCACTTTGGCAAATTCTGAGTAGTCCAGCCCTGCGCGGCGTAGCTTTTTATCATCCAAATCAAATCCTAAAGGCTTGATTAAATGCAGTTGATAACCAGTATTCGCGCATAAGCGGATGATATTGCCAGTATTAGGTGGAATTTCAGGCTCAAATAACACGATATGGAGCATAGAGGTTAATACTCAATAGCTAAAAATGTTTATTAGGGCACCTCTACTCATTATTAGAAGTGTCCTTTAGGGTGCTTCTGTTTAGGTATGTAATTGTACTATGTATTGATAGAGTGCTGCACTAAAGTATCAGGAAACAAACCAAACATGTAAGAGTCACGGGGTTGCTCTGGGGTTCTGCTACGGTGTCGTAACCTGCCTTCTAATTGCCCTCCCACCCTTTTAGCAGTATTGATGCTAGCGTGATTATCAATATCAACCACAATTTCTACCCGAATCAAATTTAGTTCTTCAAAGCAAAACTGGGCAGCAGCTGTAATTATCTCGGATGCGAAGCCTTGTTTTAGAAAATTGGCGTTAACCCAATAACTCAGGTTAGTAAAACCATGAGTAAGGTTAGTGCCACTTATTCTAGCTTCACCAATATATTCTTGGTTATTTTTGCCGATGAAAGCAAAGTTGAACTCTGTTTTAAGTTGTTGCTGAGTAATACAATATTCAACCCATTCTTTATTGGTAGCTGCTGAGTAATCAGAGCTGCACCAATATAACCATTTACCAACAAGAGGCGCCGATTGTTGAATAGCGACTAATCGTTGGTCAACTAGAGATAAGTTGAGTGGCACTCCTGTCAGGCGTTTGGTATTAAGCTGTTTAAACATATAAATTTGCTTTACACTTCTCTATAAAAAGAGCGTCATTTTACTGACATAAAAAAGTGGCTCAATATCAATAATAATTAAATTTAATAGTACGTTCGTAATTAATGTAGACAGCTTGGATTTTACGACAGTTAAGGATAGTTATAATGAAATTAACAGTAAAACGGATTATCTGTAAGTGCTTACTTTGCGGTTGGTGCATTATCCCATCAGCAGCTTTTGCTCAGCAAGTTATACCTGATAATTGGTTTGAAGCAGGTCAACAAGCAGTAGCTAAAGCTATTCAGCGACAACCAAATACCGCACTTGCTCGCAATGTTATTTTATTTGTTGGTGATGGAATGGGAGTGTCAACTGTCACTGCTGCCAGAATTTTAGATGGCCAACTAAAGGGTAAAACAGGAGAAGAAAATTTATTAGCATTTGAAAAGCTTCCTTATGTTAGCTTATCAAAAACCTATAACACTAATCAGCAAACAGCAGATTCGGCAGGAACAATGACTGCCATGATGACAGGAGTAAAAACGCTGGCAGGGGTTATTTCGGTTAATCAACAAGCTATTCGAGGGGACTGTGAGACAGCTAAGAGATATAAGGTAATGACGTTATTGGAGCAAGCTGAACAGGCAGAAATGGCTACAGGTATTGTGACAACGGCTCGAATCACCCATGCAACGCCTGCTGCCACTTATGCTCATAGTCCTGAACGGGGGTGGGAAGATGATGATGATATGCCTTCTTCTGCTAAGCGTGCTGGCTGTAAAGATATTGCCAGGCAATTAATTGAATTTCCTTATGGTAATGGATTGGAAGTAGCGCTAGGAGGAGGGCGTCGAAGTTTTTTGCCTGATAACCAGGCTGATCCTGAAGAGCCGAATAAAGCAGGAGAGCGAGAAGATGGCCGGAATTTGGCTACAGAGTGGTTAACGAAATACAGTAATGCTCAATATGTTTGGAATGAACGACAGTTTAAGTCTATCAAGGCAGCAAATGTCGATCACTTATTAGGGTTATTCAATCGCTCGCACATGGCTTTTGAAGCAGATAGAAATGATGATAAGGGAGGAGAGCCATCGTTATCAGAAATGACTGCTAAAGCTATTGAAATCTTACAAAAAAATGAGAATGGTTTTTTTCTAATGGTTGAAGGCGGGCGAATTGACCATGGCCATCATGCAGGAAATGCTTACCGAGCATTGCATGACACAGTTGAGTTTTCAAAAGCGGTTGCTACAGCTATGAAAATGACTGACTCACGTGAAACTCTGGTAATTGTTACTGCAGATCATAGCCATGTTTTTACGATGGGAGGTTATCCTACACGAGGTAACCCTATTTTAGGTAAAGTTGTTGGAAATAATAGCAGAGGACAGCCTAATAAATCGCCTACCCTGGCAGCAGATGGTTTGCCCTATACAACATTAGGGTATTACAGTGGCCAGGGTGCTGCTAGCGATCAATCAGGGCAGCGTCAACCTGGTCGAATGAATATTATTGATGCTAATACTAAATCGAAAAATTATTTTCAGGAAGCACTGTTGCCGATGTCGTCGGAAACCCATGGCGGTGAGGATGTAGCTATTTATGCGTCGGGCCCTTGGGCGCATTTATTCCATGGTGTCCATGAGCAAAACTATATTTACCATGTTATGGCTCATGCAGCTAAGTTGAATGACCCTCAGTCAACTCAACAACAGCAGTCTCGTTAAATACTTACCCTGCGTTGTCCTCCCTTTCTGAGGTGATCGCTAAAGCCTTTAATAAGAGGCTTTAGCAAAAGGTTCTCCCCCTTTAATAAAGGGGGCTAGGGGGGATTAAAGTGACCATAGTTTTTGAACGGTCTTCGCTTTATTTGCTTGTAAAAATCCCCCTCACTCCCCTTTTTCAAAGGGGGAGGTTGGATTGTGCCATAGTTTTAATCTTAACCTTTAGACACTTTTCTATGGGGCTAAAAGTAACTTTTATTTAAAAACGTCGTGTATCTGATTATATAATTAAAACGATAAAGTTTTTTAAGCGCATTCTTTAAATAATAACGAAGGATTTACTTTTCCTATCGCTATTTGACAAAAGTCTTCTATGTTGGAAAAGTCATCTAATAAATTTTTAGCATATAAGCAAACATCTTTTACTAATGCGACGACTGGAATTAAAGATAAAATATAATCAACATTAGCTTTTAGCTGATTAAACTGTTTTTGTAGACGGTTGCTTACGCCTTGCAAGAGGTCTGTTATCTCATCAAATAAATAACTTAACTTTCTTTTTAGCGTTTTATCAGGCAAGCAAATACCAACGATACGATATTTGGTAATAATAGTTCTACAGAGTGGACAGAATTCTGCTTCTAGTAGCTGTACCAACTCCTCTAGTAATAAAAACTTATCACTATTTACTCTATTGCTTTTGGCTGCTCGCTCATAAAGGGTAACAACTTCTCGACAGGCTTCTTTTACTTGATTAAAGTAATTGACCAATTCCATGGTAACTCCCTCCAATATGTATGTGCCTACAGGTAACTTGTTATTAATGATTATTTAGTATTTACCATTACTCGCTCGAATAAATACTGGTAGGTACAGAAAGTGTTTTGTGTATTGCTGACTTAGGTATAAGTATAATGGGTGCTTTTCGTTATATTTTTTTAATAAACTAGTTTTGTTAAACCATTCACATTAAAAAACTCAAGGCCCTAGAAAAATCTATGGTGTTAATGAAATAAGCAAGTTTGTCGAGGTATAGAATTACAGATATATTGATTAAAAAGGATGGCTGTCATTTGCAGCCAGAGATTGCCGTCTTTGTTCTCTTTGCAGTTTTGCAATAAAACGATCGAGCTTTTTATGAATAGGAGGCTCCATATTCATAAACCGTCCACCCACTATAGTGTGGGTAATTGGTTTACGATTAAACTCTAAATGAGTAACAAAAAGCTTACTTTTAACGTGCTCTTCATCTGTTGTTTTAAAGATGCAATTACCAACAAGACCATCTCGATGTAAGCCATCAGGAGGTGGCCCCATTAATTTTAAACAGATGCCGCTGCTAGATAAGTCAATAATGCGCCCAGAAGCTGTAACAGGTCCAAACCCTGTGAGACTTACACGAATAAAGTCTTCAGAGGGGATGCTTACTCTAAAGTTCATTCGGCGTTGACCATGTTGCAAATCAATTGGCATTGAAAGGCGATAGGCAGGCATATTATCAAAGCTTTCATAGCCTAAAAAATTAGATTGAAAACGGGTACGAAAGCCTTGGTCGTGGCAACTAATATTTAATAAATTACCTGGTTCTAGTACTTTCTCTGGAGGGTTGGGGTATAGCTCATCAATAAGTAAATAATTTTCTTCAGGGTGCACCTGGAGAATTATACTACGATAATTTTGGTTAATATCTACTGGTTGAACATCAATAAAGCTGTGCTCCTGGCAGAGCTTAGCTAGCACCTGTAGATTGTTACCGTCATATGAAGGAGCTTTTTCTTCTCGCTGTCTGCGAAACCACTGAAACATTGCTGTTACGCCTGTTTATGTTACATCGCTCTTCACCTTAAGCCTAGTTAGCTCTTGTTGCTGCGGCAAGGTTGTGTATATTTTATTTATCGGCAGCAATCTCTATAAGTGTATATACTAGTTAATAAAAATACGTCTTCTATGTAATGCCAAGGATAGGTAGCGTCTTTGAATATTCTAATTGCTGAAGATACTCCCTCAATTAGACTGCTTTTAGCTAAAGTTGTTAGCAAAGCAGGGCATGTTCCTTACTTGGCAGAAAATGGCTGTCAGGTTTTAGAATTTATGCAATGTACAGCCATTGATATGGTCTTAATGGATATCAATATGCCCAAAATGGGTGGGCTGGAAACTACTCGACGAATTCGTGAAGAATATGACAGTTGGCTACCTATTATTTTCATTACTGCCAGTACCGATGATGATGAGTATGCAGAAGCTTTGACAATAGGTGGTGATGGTATATTGGTTAAACCCATCAAACCTGCCTTAGTGTCTGCACAAGTTAAGGCAATGGAACGTATTGTCCGTTCCCAGCAAGAACTGAATAGAATTAACGCTAAGCTGGAAGCAATGAGTAAGCAAGATGTGCTTACCGGTGTTGCTAATCGAAATGGGTTATACGAAGCAGTACAACGAGAATTAAAACGATCTAAGCGTCGGCAAAGCCCATTATGCTTGATGATGATTGATGTAGATTATTTTAAGCAATATAACGATACCTATGGCCATTTGGCTGGTGATGAATGCCTACAGCAAGTGGCTCAAACCGTAAAGCATCAACTGAAGCGCTCTGTTGACATGATTGCTCGATTTGGCGGGGAAGAATTTGTGGTGCTGCTGCCAGATACAAACTTAGAGGGTGGCAGGAAAATAGGGGAAAGCCTGCTCAATGCTATTCGCCAGGTTAAGATTCCTCATGAAGGCAGCCCTATTGCGGAGATTTTAACAGTAAGCGCAGGGTTGGTAGCTAATGAGTGTGCCATTCAAGATTACCAGCTGAATGACCTACTCGATCAGGCAGATGCCGCTCTCTATAAGGCCAAAGCAAAGGGAAGAAACTGTTTGGTGAGTATGGCGGACAAGCTGAATAGCAAATCTCCTACAACTCAAGCTGGCTTTTAGCCGATGTATCCTACTTAGTGATCCTTCATAATGAAGCCCACTTATGATGATCTGCATTACTTCAGCAAGGAATGCTGGGGTAGGTGGTCAAGGATGATCGGTGCAAGGATGCACCTCGCAAGGATTGCGCTAGTGAATTGAAAAAGGAAGTACCCATCAGTATTGCAGGGTAATCAAAGGAACTGAGTTAAGGATAAATTGAGCTAAGGATAGCTGCAAAGGAATTAACTGAAATTGACGCAAAGGAACCGCGTTGATGGTCTAAAGCTAAGGAAGCTTAAGGAATTCATCAGATCAGGGAATTAGGATTTTGCTTGTAGGATGAAGCAAAGGGAATAGGTTAACGGAAGAACTGAACAGGAAGTTAACACAATTGCACAAAATTTTAGGATTATGAGTTAACAGGATGTTGACTTCGCATGGAACCTCAAAAAGCCCACTATTGTGGGCTTTTTGCTTTTCAAATAACCTAAATATTTAGAAGTGTAGGTAGTAGAGACAGGTAGTAGCAGCTGCTAGAACCTAAATGTCCTTGAGTTTCAATTAACAAATAGTCGATATCTCACATCAGTTATAGATCATAGCTAATGATCTCATCAAGGAAATCAATAATACTTAATAGCAACAACGATGTTGAAGCCTGTTCCAAGCAAGGAAGCACCATCAAAGGTCAAGGAAGACCTTAGTTTGTTAGGAAAGGCTTATACTCATGACCTCAAGGAAGAGGTAAAAGGAAAGCTGGAAGGAATCCAGCGTCATGGATGATAACAAAAAGCCCACTCCTAGAGTGGGCTTTTTGTTTGTAAGATATCCATTATGAGTCACTTTTAGGCTTTGTTATCGTTAGTCTCGCAGTAGTAGGCTATCCCTAAATAACTCATAGCACTGGGTATACAAAGAAAGTAGCAGATATCTCGGGTTATTTTAGTGTCTAACGGGTGAATAACTTAACTCGGTATGGCAAATATCCTACAAACCTTTGCTCCTTTGCTGAATGACAAAGAAAGCAAGCAAAGGCAAAATAGTCACCAGATTCAGCGACGTAGCAAAGGAATCAAACGGATTAAAGCCATGGGATGCTGAAAGGAATTCAGGCCCATTAGTATCAGGAAGATACAAGGACTGTCCTGAATAATAGGACTGAATGGAAGCGTTAAGCCAAAAGGAACTTGAATCAAGGATGGCAAGATTCTAAAAGCCTGCTTATTTTATAAGCAGGCTTTTTTCGTTGTATTGTATCTATAGAAGCCATAAAGCTATTCACGAAGCATATATTGACAGAGGTGCTTTGATTAACTATCATCACCACTCTTTTCTACAGTGCCGGTATAGCTCAGCTGGTAGAGCAACTGACTTGTAATCAGTAGGTCCCGAGTTCGACTCTTGGTGCCGGCACCATTTTCCTATCCAATTAGTAATCTAATGCTTCATAATATAGAAGTTTTTTGAATAGAGCTGATCTGTCGGATTTTTATTCATATAACCTCCAACATGGGGCTTAACCAGTCGTACTCTCACATAGTGATAAATTGGTGCAATAGGCATATCTTTCGCTAAAATTGCTTCAGCTTGTTGATAGAATGGCGAAGGGTTTTTTGCTTTTTTTGCACTGAGCATTAACTGGTCATATGCTGAGTTATTATATTTACCATCATTGTTGCCGTGATTACTGGTCATTACATCCAGCATAGAAGAGGCCTCGTTATAATCTGCAATCCATGCAGCTCTGGCTACATCAAAATTACCTTGTCGGGTAGTGCTTAGAAATGACTTCCATTCTTGATTATTAATTGTTACTTTAATCCCTAAATTTTTTTTCCACATAGAAGCAATAGCTAAAGCAATTTTTTTATGGCCTTCACTGGTATTATAAAGTAGTTCAAATGATAGTGGCTTATCTTTTGAAAATCCCGCTGCTTGGTAGAGTTTTTTCGCTATTTGTAAGCGTTCTTGCTGAGAAAGTTTTTCGTAGCGGTTATCAGGCTTAATAAAACCATTAATGGCAGGAGGGGTAAAGCCAAAAGCTTCTTGCTGACCTTGACCTAGTACTTTATTAACAATGATACTCCTATCAATCGCCATTGATAGAGCTTTTCGAATCCTTACATCATTAAATGGTTTACGCTTGGTATTAAAAACATAATAGTACGTAGCTAAATGAGGTTTAACTTTAAGCTCATTAGGAGAGTCTTTTTTTAAACGTTGGAAAAAATCAGGTGGAATGGTGCTAGTTAGGTCTAGTTCTCCTGCTTTATAACGATTTAGCTCAGCATTGTTAGACTCAATAGGTAAGAAAACAACTTTATTAATAACTGTGTTTTGGTTGTCCCAATAATATGGATTACGCTCAACTTCAACCCGTTCATTAACTACCCATTTTGTTAACCGGTAGGCGCCATTACTGACCATGTTACCTGGTTGAGTCCACTTATCTTGAAATTTTTCTACAGTTTTTTGGTGGACTGGAAACATTGTGTAATGAGAAAGCATTTTTATAAAATAGGGTTTGGGATTGGCCAGTTTTATTTGCAAGGTATAGTCATCCAATGCAGTTACAGCTAGTGTACTTGGCTTTTTCGTGCCTGCTAGAATTTCTTTAGCGTTAATAATATCTGCCATTTCCAAATACCAGGCATATTCTGAGGCTGTTACTGGATTGACTACCCGTTGGAAGCTATAAACAAAATCATGGGCAGTAATAGGATCACCATTCGACCATTTAGCATTTTTTCTTAAGTGAAAAGAGAAGGTTTTATTGCTATCAGCTACATCCCAGTGGGTTGCAACGGCTGGAATAATGTCGCCATGTTCATTCTGGCTAACTAAACCTTCAAATAAGTCCCCTGTGATACTTCCACCAACATTACTTTGTACATGATGTGGGTCTAATGATGTGGGCTCAGATCCATTACCTCTATATAATATTTGTTGTTTAGCCAGTTTAACCCCTTGTGGGATATCTGCTGCGTGAGAGAGGGAATTGATCGTGAAATTAAGGAAGATAACGGTGGTTAAAATAAGAAAGAATTTTCTTATCATGGAAAGGCCTCATTTATTATTGTATTTATTTTTTATATTTTGAATGGCCCCTAAAGAAAATCCATTTCTTTAAGG
The DNA here is from genome assembly GCF_028858535.1 of Spartinivicinus poritis. NCBI lineage: Bacteria > Pseudomonadati > Pseudomonadota > Gammaproteobacteria > Oceanospirillales > Zooshikellaceae > Spartinivicinus > Spartinivicinus poritis. The sequence goes on along the minus strand of NZ_JAPMOU010000011.1, from coordinate 57,938 downwards.
GCTGAACAATTATTTTTTAGTAATATAAAGGTTTTTTGAGTAGATATTATCTAGTGGATTAGCATTAGCGTAGCCACCTACATTTTGTTTAAGTAAAACATGGCTCACATAATGGTAAAGTGGCAAAATTGGCATATCTCTGGCGATAATCGCTTCAGCCTGTTGATAAAATTTGTTGGGGTTTTTGGCGGTTGCTGATTGACTTAATAGCTTGTCATACTTCGCGTTACTGTATTTACCATCGTTTGCTCCACTTGAAGTAGTAAGAATACTTAACATTGTAGAAGCTTCATTGTAATCGCCATTCCAGCCATAGCGAGCCACAGTGAAATCACCCTGCTTTTTGGTTTCTAAGAAGGTTTTCCATTCCTGATTAAGCAGTTTAACAGTGACATGTTTTAAGTTTTTCTTCCACATAGAGGCGGCAGCAAGGGCTATTTTTTTATGAGACTCTAAAGTGTTGTATAGAACTTCAAACTTTAAGGGGTTATTTTCATTAATGCCTGCTTCGGCTAATAACAATTTGGCTTTCTTTACTCGTTCAGCTTGACTCATACTGGCATAAGGGTTTTCTGGTGCCTCAAACCCATCAACGTAAGGAGGAGTGAGTGAAAAGGTAGGTATTTGCCCCATTCCAAGTATCTTATCAGTTACTATATTCCTATCGATTGCCAGGGTTAAGGCTTTTCTTACCCTTACGTCATCAAAAGGTTTTTTCTTGGTATTAAATACGTAAAAGTAAGTAGCAACGATCCCGTGTACTTTAATTTCGTCTGGAATAGTTTTTTTAAGGTTACGAAAGTGATCTTCAGGAATAGTATGAGTAAGGTGCATTTCATCAGCTTTATAGCGATTTAACTCTGCATTAGAAGATTCTATCGGTAAATAAGCTACATTATTGATGACCGTTTTTTTGTCATCCCAATAGTGCTTATTTCTTACCGATTCCATGCGTTCATTAACTACCCATTTAGTGAGCTTGTATGGGCCATTGGTTACCATATTTTCTGGCTGAGTCCACTTCTCTCCGTATTTTTCTACGGTTTTTTGATGTACGGGGTAAGTTGTATAATGCGCAAGGGTTTTGATAAAGAAAGGGAGAGGTTTGGCTAAGGTAATTTCAAATGTTTTAGCATCAATAGCTTTAACCCCTAATTCAAAAGGCTTCACCTTACCATTAATCGCTTCAGAGGCATTTTTAATTCCCATTAGCTCCATATACCACGCATAGTTTGAGCCAAGCTTGGGGTCTACGGCACGGCGAAAAGCAAATACAAAATCATGAGCGGTTACTGGGTCACCATTTGACCAGTTTGCATTGTCACGTATTTTAAAGGTATACACTTTCTTATCGTTGCTGACTGTCCATGACTCTGCTTGCCCTGGAATAATTTTGCCATAAGGGTCTTCAGTCACTAATCCCTCAAATAAGTCTCTTACAACATAACCACCGGGGGTCCCTTCGACTTTTTGTGGATCTAACGATCCTGGTTCAGCGCCAATGCCTCGTATTAGTGTTTGGTCTTTAGCAAGCTCAACACCCGCTGGTACTTCAGCAGCCATTGTGGGGTAGCTAAGGCCAGACCCTGTTGCAATAAATGCTGTAGCTATAGCTGTTGCTATTAATTTAGGTAGTTTGTTAAATTTCACTTGGGTCTACTCTCCTAATGATTATTATTTATGCTATTTTTATTTGGTTATTGACTGATTAGTCGTTTTTAATCAAGTAAAAGCTTGGTAGGCAGTGTTATGCCTACAGCTTCAAACTACTTAAAAACAGTAGTAGAAGCAATAGCCGATTGGTTTGTTAGTGGTATAGCCTAGCATCCGTGGCTGTCATATATAAATAATATTATATATTTCCTATGTTTGATTGTATGGCAAAAAATCTAATAGTCTATGATACATGCTACTTTCACTGGTAGGGAAGTTCCAGCAGGGGGTATGGGGCTGTTTTTTTCTATTATATTTTATTGAAATTGCTTTTCCCAACGATCGATAATTCGTTGATAACGGCCATCTGCTTTAAATTGGCGTAGTGCTTTGGTGAATCGATCGCGAAGAGTTGATAAGTCTCGTTTTTTGGTAAATACCATATAGCTGGGTGTGTCTTCTACATCGGGTTTAAGGCGTTTAATAGCGTGTTTATATCTGATAAAAGTGTGCTGATAAAGATATAATATGCCATATTTATCACCTATTAATAAATCTATTTCTCTAGTATTTAGCATACGTAATAAATCTTCATTCCTGGTTCGTTTAATGATGACTTTAAACTGGTTATTGTCAACTGATTTATCAAAATTTGAGCCGTAGCTAAAATCTTGTCTTACACCTATTTTATAAGGAGAGAGTAGTGACATATCACCTGTGTATTGAATAGGTGAACTGGCCAACACAAAAAAAGAAGCAGTTTCAGGCATCAGCACTTCTTTGCTGTAATCCATAAAGGTTTCTCTTTTTTGTTTCCATAGCACTTCAAAGAGAGCGTCAATTTTGCCATTTTTGATATATTTAAGTGCTCTGGACCAGGGAAGTTCAACAAGCTTATAATCAATTCCCAGCTCATGAAAGATAGATTTTACAATATCTACTGAAATGCCTGTGATTTTACCGTCTTTGGTGAACTCATAGGGGGGAAAGTTCATAGTGCCTATTGTTATAGGCTTGGTATGAGCCGGGCTAGCGGATAATAGTCCGCATAATATTAAAATAGCAGCTATATATTGCACGTTTACATATAGTCAAAGCTGGAAACTTAGTTAAATAATAGCAGTTAATTAATGATTACAATGCTGGGGCTGCAGTGTTTTTAGTCTGCTAAAAGCTGATTAAAGTACTTATATAAAGTTTCGAGTGTGGTACTTCTGTAAGTTGAAATCAGAAAAGGCCCATTGATTAATGATTCTTTCTGGTTATAGGAAAAAGGCAGCTTTTCTGGGTTTAACATCATGCCACCTGCTGATTCAACTATTGCTTGGCCTGCAGCAGTATCCCACTCAGAGGTTGGTGTAAAACGACAGTATAAGTTTGCTTTGCCAGTTACTAACCAAGTAAATTTTATTGCGCTACCTACATGAACCACGTTTACAGAGAATTCTTGTTTTAAGTTATCCAATAGCTGTTGATCTTTAGTAGATAGATGACTTCGGCTCATTAAAATAGAGAGAGTTTGGCTATCCTGAGAAAGGGCAGTAAGCGATTGCCAGGAGTGTTTTACTGGGGTCCAACGCATTGGCGGTAGACTCTCTCCACCCACATAACATTCACCAGTAACTGGAACATAGAGTACTCCCAGTATGGGGCGGTGATCTTCAATGAGTGCAATATTTATCGTGAATTCATCATTATGTTTAATAAATTCTTTGGTGCCATCAAGGGGGTCCACCAGCCAATAGCGTGACCATTGCTGCCTCTGGCTAAATGGAATAGTCGCTGATTCTTCAGATAATATAGGATATTGATCAGCAAGTTGTTGTAAGCCTTGAATAATAGTTTGATGGGATGCATAGTCAGCAGCAGTGACGGGCGATTGGTCTTGTTTCTGCCACTGCTGAAAGTCAGGTTGCTGGTAAACATCCATAATGGCTTTGCCTGCCTGTTGGCAGATTGCTAGTAAAGGCTCAATCAATAACTTCATAGTTTATCCTTTGTAAAGAGTAATAAGCCATTCGCTTTGACTAACAGGTTTAGTTAGAGCACTTAGCGCTTTGTTAAAAACTCTTTTAAGTAAAATAACGCTGCAATTGCTCGTGCTTCGGTAAAATCAGCGCGAATTGCCCATTCGTATAACTGATCTAGAGGTAGCCGACAAGTGTCCAGCAGTTCAGGCTCATCACCTGGTAGTCGAGAAGGGTAAAGGTCTTCAGCCAAAACGACTTTCATTTTATGAGACATATAATTAGGCGAAAGACTAAACTCAGTCAGCTCTTTTAGCTGTTGAGCTGCTAAGCCAGCTTCTTCCTGCAACTCTCGGTTTGCACCCACTAAGATATCTTCTCCTGGCTCTACCAGTCCTTTAGGTAAAGACCATTCATACTGGTTAGTGCCTGCTGCATATTCTTGGACTAACACCACTTCATTATCATTGATTAATGGAATTACCATTACTGCCTGATGGCCAGTGCCTCGTGGAGCTAGCCGTTCATAAACTCGCTCGGCACCATTACTAAAACGTAAGGCCATTTGCTCAATACGAAATAGACGGCTTTCAGCCACTATTTTTTGATCTAATATGGTAGGCTTGGTTTTCATTTTTTTCCCCTTTTAAACAAGCTATCATACTCCTTGCTTACCTCAACTCAAATGGGGCATCAACTCACAAGGGTGCAGTATGTTAAAAGGGGATAGTATGTTGGATTGGCAACAAATTGATACAGTGCTTCTGGATATGGATGGCACCTTGTTGGATTTACATTTTGATAACCATTTTTGGTTGGAGTATGTGCCTGCTAAGTATGCTGAGAAGCACCAGTTGTCAATTGATGAAGCAAAGCAACATATTTACCCTAAATTTGAACAAATGATGGGTAAGCTGGAATGGTATTGCCTTGACTACTGGAATCAAGAGCTAGACTTAAATATGGTCGAGCTTAAGCAGGAAATAAAGCACTTAATTACCCTTCGCCCTGGTGTGGATGAGTTTTTACGAGCACTTCATCAGTCGGATAAACAGGTCGTGCTGATTACCAATGCGCATCAGGATAGCTTATCGTTAAAGCTGGAAAGAGTTGAGTTAGCTCAATACTTCGACTGGTTAATCAGTTCCCATGAATTTGGCTACCCTAAAGAAGAGCAGTTATTTTGGCAGGGGTTGAGTCAACGCATTAACTTTGATGGTAAACGCACCTTGTTTATAGATGACAGTTTACCTATTTTACGGTCAGCCAAAAAATATGGCATAAAGCATCTACTAGCGATTAAACAGCCTGATAGTAAAAAAGCTATCAGAGACACAGAAGAGTTTGAGGCAGTAGCAAATTATCATGACTTATTGCCTGTTTTATAATGTATACATTTAAGGGATTTGCGACGGGTATAGCCAGCTTGAATGATTTATTAAGGTTGTAAATGAATGGCAAAAGACAAACAGGAAACAGATAAAATTCGCTTGGATAAGTGGCTGTGGGCTGCGCGATTTTTTAAAACCCGCAATTTAGCTAAAGAAGCCATTGAGGGGGGAAAGGTTCACTACAATGGGGTACGAACCAAGCCTAGTAAAGAGCCTCAAGTTGGTGATCAATTAACGATTCGTCAAGGTTGGGATGAACGTGTCATTGTAATCAAAGCACTGTCAGATCAGCGTCGTGGTGCACCAGAAGCGCAACTGTTGTATGAAGAAACAGCAGAAAGCATCACTAAGCGGGAAGCACATGCTGCTGAGCGAAAGTCAGTGTATGCTAGTCAGCTATCACCGGATAAGCGCCCAACCAAAAAGCAACGTCGGGATATTCGACAGTTTAAAGATAAGATGGATCACTAGTGGTCCATGCATAAAGTTGTTACCTTATTTTGCACATGGCCCACTAGTTATCAAGAAGGAGGAGTACCTTGCTTTGACCAGGTACGAATGGCTTTAATTTCTTCCTCATCAATACCTAAGCACTCTAAAAAGTCCTGATGACCTTCTGGCATTGCCTTTTCAAACTCAATATGCCAGCGGGTCATATCTGCATCGGTTAACCCTGTTGCTTTTAGCAGTTGTACCCACTGCTCTTTATTAATATTACGGGATTTTGTATGCAGAGATTGTTGTTCAATTAGTTGAACTATCACCTGTTGCTGCTGGCGTAATTGGTTTATTTCTTTATTAAGCTGTAGCAGGCGTTGCTCCAAAATGGAGCAGCTTTTACTTTCATCGCTGTCTAAAATTTGAGTAATTTCTTCCAGAGATAAGCCTGTTTGACGGTAGGTGTTAATTAACTCCATTTTCTTTTTGTCTGCTTCGGTATATAAACGATAGTTAGCTTCACTACGAGTGGAAGGCTTTAGCAAGCCTATTTTGTCATAGTACAACAAAGTACTGCGAGATAAATTAAATTGCTTGCAAAGTTGACCAATAGTGAACATGGCTTTAGAGGTACCCTTTAGCTTATTGCTGACTGTTTGTTGCTAAAAGCCAGTCTATCAGGTTCAACAAACAGTTTTTTAGCTTCTGTAGAAAATAACACTGATGCTGAATAATATTGGCAAAGTACATCTTTAGCATTATTCACTAAATCCTGATTGACTAACAAAAAGTCAGAAAAACTGCTATCAATTATTGTTATAGTGCGATGGTAGATGATATGGATTAATGCCTCTGTAATAGTATGATGAAATTTATCTTTAGCCCCTAAATGATTGGCATAGGCCTGAATGCCTGTAGTGGTTTTGTTAATAGCATCAGTCAGTTCATACTGTTGCAGATACAACCAAGCCAAGCGAAGATGACCCACATGGTTAAAGTATTCAGCAGGCAAAGTGAGCTGTTCAAACTGCTCTATAAAGTCTTGGTCTGATAGTGACATATCGCGTTCCGTCTTCAGTGCAAAAATGTCACTCTAAGGTATAAAGCTATAGACAGGTCAATAATTCTCGCTAGGAGTTTTTCCGAGAATAGAAGCCTTAGCGAGGAAAGGCTGTTTTGAGTCAGATTTTTTCATAATTTGAGTCGAATATTGAGCATATTTAACAAGAATTAGCTCCTAGGATAATGGAGACTTTTGTTAATATTTTTAAAGCGTGAACATTCCCATTTAAAATTGATTATCATTGGAACTATAGTAGTATTTACATTCACCCCAGCAAGTGATAGTAAAAAGAAAACTGTATGGGAGTTAACAGAAGGTATGCCGTCAGGTTGAGGTTATTAGGAGATGTTGTTGGGAGATAAAGGCTGTTTAGATGCTGAATTTAAAGCCCTGACGAATAATTAAAAAAAGACTTTTCATGGCTTTTTAGTTTGGTCCAGTTCAATTTAATTTAGTTTGTATATGTGCACTTTTTAATGCAGGCTTTGTAGTACAGCTATTGAGCATTCAGTTTATCTATAAAAAATAAAATATCTACTGACAGTTGCTGAATATTCTGTGCATTTTTTGACTTTTAAGTCATGTTTTAATAGTGTTTAACGGTTGTATTTATTGTAAGACCTCGTTTATTGTTTTGTCGAAAGCAAAATAGAATTAAATAGGCGTCAGCTTTATTATTTTATTGTCTGCTATCAGGTGTGGTCTCTTTTTGGGCTGAACCATCTTGCTTTTAAAGGGGTTTTTCATGAGTCTTCTCATGGGTCTTAGATCCGCAGAGACACATTGTATTTATTAATGTGTTCTGGATATTAGTGTGTTCTGGTTGCGCCTGTCAAAGAGTATTTTATACAACGCTAATTAAAAGTGCGTATGAACGCCTACAGGCCAAGTAACTTATAGGTCAAGTAACTACATGGGAAGTAACATGAAAACAACCACTGCGCTTAAGACCTTGCTGCTTAAACAAGAATTATCATTTCTGATGGAATCACACAATGCCCTCAGTGCTCGAATCGCTGAAGAGAGTGGATTTGAAGGATTATGGGCTTCAGGACTTTCCATTGCCGCCTCCATGGGACTGACTGACCGAAACGAAGCGTCTTGGACCCAGATTCTGGAGGTAGTTGATTTTATGACTGACTGCACCACTGTTCCGGTGTTGCTCGATGGTGATACTGGCTTTGGTAATTTCAACAATGTTCGCCGCTTAGTAAAAAAACTTTCTCAACGTCATGTAGCTGGTGTGTGTTTGGAAGATAAATTGTTCCCCAAAACCAACTCGTTTATTGGTGCTGGGCAACCACTGGCAGATGTTCAGGAGTTCTGTGGAAAAATCAAGGCCGCCAAGGACAGCCAACTGGATGATGATTTCTGTGTGGTTGCTCGGGTCGAGGCTCTGGTCAGCGGTCTTCCGATGGAAGATGCATTGATGCGGGCAAGGGCCTACGCCGATGCTGGGGCTGATGCCATCCTGATTCACTCTAAGCAGTCTGATGGCGAAGAAGTATTGAGTTTTTGCCATCAGTGGGAGAGGGACATTCCCATTGTTATTGTGCCCACTAAATATTACCAAATACCAACGGACCGATTTGAGCAGTTAGGCGTCTCCACCGTGATTTGGGCAAACCATAGTGTACGAGCGGCTATATCCGCCATACGCTCAATCACGCGCAGTATCCGGCAAAACAACAGTGTTGCCCAGATAGAACAGGATATTGCTACGCTAGACGACATTTTTAACTTAACCAGCGAATACGAGCACCAAAAGGCCGAACAAAAGTACTTGCCTGCCTAATCCGATAGCTGACAACCCGACGGAGCGCCGTTTCACAGAACGAGAAGTCCTATGGTGAATGTTCAACACTTTGTCTCTGCCCTGATTGATTGGAAAATCTGCTGTTTTACTGGGGTTCCCTGCTCCTATCTGACACCGTTAGTGAATGAGGTCATTGCCCGTCCGGATACCCGCTACCTCATGGCTGCCAACGAAGGGGAGGCGCTGTCCATTGCTTCTGGCCTCTGGCTGGCTGGCAATAAAGCAGTGGTACTCAGCCAGAACTCTGGCTTGGGCAATATGATCAATCCTCTAACTTCATTAAATGCACCTTTTCGAATTCCTGTCTTGTTGCTGATGACCTGGCGAGGCCAGCCGGGTACCCAGGATGAGCCCCAGCATGAACTGATGGGGAGCATCACGCCCTCGTTACTGGAGAAGTGCGGTGTAAGTTGGAGCCTGCTGCCTGAAGATCCAGGGCAGATGGAAAGCAGTCTAAAAATGGCCATTGACACTATGGAGCAACAGCAGGCACCTCACGCATTAATCATGACCGGTGATCAATTTGAAGGTGGTGTTCACGTTCCTTCTTCCATCAACGCTCCACACATCAAAACAGTACTACCCGCACGGGCAGATGCGCTAGAAACTTTGCTGGCCCATGCAGACCCGGAAGGCGTGATGATTGCCACGACAGGAAAGACGGGTCGGGAGCTGTTTACCCTGGCAGATCGGCCAGAGCATTTGTATTGTGTGGGCTCCATGGGTTATACCAGTGCCATTGCCCATGGTGTTGCCCTTGGCTGTCCCAGTCGGCGGGTGTATGTGATTGATGGGGATGGTGCTGCGTTAATGCATGCAGGGTCAATGAGTAGCATCGGTGCCAGCGCTCCGGCCAATCTGGTTCACATTGTGCTGGACAACGGTTGCTATGATTCCACGGGCGCCCAGCCCACTTCCGCCCAATCTACCGATTTTGTCCGTTTGGCACTCGCCTTTGGTTATACCAGCGGGCATCGCTGCACCTCCTTGGCGGATTTTGCCCGAGCACTGAATGAGCTTGATGAGTCTGGCCCTTGCTTGCTGCATCTGACCATTCAACCTGGCTCCATGAAAGCACTGGGACGACCCACCATAGCACCGCCAGAGGTAGCCCGTCGATTAAAGCGCCGAATCGGGTAATGCCCAAGTGTACTGCAGAATGCCTTTGGCTGATTAGAAGCTCTTTAGTTTGGTAAACCATCACAAGGAAGATATCACCATGCACCCACCCTCTACTGAGTGGTCATTGAATCCGGTACTGACGGAGATGGATATTTACGCATCCAAAGCCATCTCCCTAAAGGCTAAGGCCAATCCATCGGTAGCCAATCTGAGTTTTGGTGAGCCAGTGTTTGGCCCGCCAGAACACTTGTTGGAATCCATCGGTTCGGAAGATTTGTCCCTGTCAGCTTTTCTGGACGGAGCCAAGCGTTATGAAGATCCAAGAGGCAGCCTGGCACTACGCCAGGCCATTGCCAACTGGTACGCCAAACGCTACGGCTTGATCGTCGATCCCGAGCGGGAAGTTATGGTAACCCATGGTGGTGTAGAAGCCATCACCTTGGCGCTGCTGGCCACCACGTCAGCGGGGGATCGGGTAGCTATCAGTGACCCTTCCTACATGCTATATGCTCGAACTATTAAAACACTAGAGCGTCAGCCTTGGTCGCTGGTGCGTTCTGGAGGCAACCACGAGTACGCTGAAGCACTGGAAACAGAGAGTCTCGAAGGTGTTCGGGCGATGATTGTTAACTCTCCAGAAAATCCCACTGGCTATGTTGCCAGTGTTACAGACTGGCAAACGATCAACAGGAAAACAGTCGCTGAAGGTTGTTGGTTGATCCATGACGAAGTGTACGATGCCATGGATTTCCAGCGCCCTCATCAACCCGCTGGTGCCAGCCAGGCACTGGCAGAGAATGCCATCTTAATCAACAGTTTTTCCAAAAAATTTGGCCTGCCCGGGCTGCGTATTGGTTGGATTGTAGCGCCTGCCCAGGTCATCGAGCAGGCCGCCAAAGCTCATGATTATTTGTATCTTGGGGTCAACATACAGTATGAGGCTATTGCCTGTCGGCTATTGTCTGATAACCAAGCATTTCATTGGCTCGATGGCATGGCCATGATGATGAAAAATCGTTGCCAGATAGCACTACAAACCCTCACTGAGGCTAAGGGCTATCGCTGGCCCCGTCAGCCATCTGGCGCTATGTTCCTCTTTCCTGAGGTAAGCGGGTTGTATCAGCGCCTGCCAACATCTTTCCAGAGCCAGGCTAATACCTCAGGTGAGGCGGTGGCCAACTACCTGCTGCAAGAGTGTAAGGTCGCGGCTGTTCCCGGTGCAGTGTATGGATCACAAGGGGACAATCACATCCGTTTGGTGCTCTGTACACCAGAGGATGTATTCCAACAGGCTATGCAACGTATGGGGTAAACCGCCTTTATTCAAATTGTGGCTATCCATGTTATGAGACTATCCACGCTATCAGAGAGGTAGAACGATGGATTCCTTGGGTCATCGCTTTCTTTCACAGGGTTTTATCCAACTTGAACCATCGGCCATCAAGCAACAGATGACCAGGATCGACACTGAACTCAATGTACTCGTTCAGCCATCATTCCAGCACAGTGGAGCGACTGGGTTGGTTCGGGTCCCGGAGCTGGACAACCCGAACCAACTGTGTCGAGTAGAATATCTTGCTGGGGCCAGTACCTGGTATCGCAATGAGCTGGTGCCTGAGTTGGCCCGGTTAATTGAGACGCATCTGGGCCAGCCCGTCAGCTTGTTCAAGGATAAATGCAATTTCAAGCGCCCCGGTGGCGGCGCCTTTCCACCCCATCAGGACATAGTTGCCTATCGGCATTTTGGCTCTTGGTACCATGTCACGGCAGCGGTGTTGCTGGATGAGGCTACGGAAGAAAATGGCGCCCTTCATATGGCAACCCGTTGGGATGTGCCTGACAGTTTGGCAAAGGAGGCTGTCAACTGGGTTGATACACCCAGAGGGCTACTACCCATGCTGCCAAGCTATCAAGGAGGTTGTCGTAATGGTGATATTCAGGAGGAGTTGACCGAGACCATGCAGTGGCAACGTGTGGATGCCTCGCCTGGTGATGTTATTTTGTTTGATTCCTATGTGCCTCATTTCTCTCAGGCCAATCACTCAAATTCTACCCGGCGCATTTTGTTTTTTACGTTTAACCTGGCCAGCGAGGGCTCTCTTTATTTCGATTATTACCAAAAAAAGTGGCAAGAACCCAATAACCCTATTTTTCATGTAGCGACTCCCACCTCCCACAGCGACCGAACTCACCAACCAGATATCTTGTCACCCCCGCAGCCAGGAGATTGGCCACTATGAGTGCATCCGTTTCTGCAACTCCAGTTCGCTTGTTCACACCCGGCCCCCTGAATACCAGTGAATCGGTTAGGCAAGCGGCGACTCAGGATCTGGGATCGCGAACACCTGAGGCCAGTGCCTTGACTCACAGCCTATGTCAGGCACTTCTAGAGCTGGCCGGCTGCGATAACCGTTGGTGTGCCACTCCCCTTCAGGGCAGTGGTACCTTTGCGGTCGAGGCCATGCTGACCTCCCTGTTGGCACCAGATGATCAGTTGCTGATCATTGAAAACGGTGTATACAGCGCCCGGATGGCGGATATTTGCCAGCATCAGGGGATCAATCACTCGGTACTGTCGTTGCCTTCCCAGCGTGGTTTTGATCTGGAGATAATTTCCGAAACGGTGGCACAACGCCCTGGTATTACCCATCTGGCAGCTGTGCATTTTGAAACGGGGCTCGGGGTACTTAATGATATTAATGCCCTGTTACATCTGGCTGAAACGCTTGGTTGCGCTGTGCTAGTGGATGCAATCAGTACCTTTGGTGTCTTGCCCATTGATTACCAATCACCAGCCCTGGTTGCGGTGGCTGTTTCCGCTAACAAATGCCTGCATGGGATTCCGGGGGTGGCCTTTGTGTTGTCGCAAACAGCGGCATTAAATCGCGATATTCCACCCCGCAGCCTTAGTCTGGATCTGCAGGCACAGGCTCGTATCCTGGCACACAGTGGTCAATGGCGTTTTACACCCCCGCTACAGGTAATGCGTGCGTTGCAACAGGCCGTTACCGAATACCAGGAACAGGGGGGGCAGGCTGCACGTCATCGTTGCTACCAGGCTCGTATGACCCATCTGCTTAAGGGGATGCAGGCGCTGGGCTTTGAGCCAGTGATTGAGCCGCAGTACCGAGCCCCCTTGATTGTTACCCTGGCACCCTCCTCAGGAAGACAGGTGAATATACAGGAACTCAATGCCTTTTTACTGGATCGCCAACTGGTGATCTATCCCAGCCAGCTGTCTACGCCTCATTCATTTCGGGTGGGCGTGATGGGTGAGCTGACCATGAAAAACCTAGATGAGTTGCTGGAAGCTTTTCAATTGTATCTGGATGAGGCCTTAACAAGACAGTCACCCCAGAGCCCATCGCAGGAGATACCCCAATGCCCCTGATTAACCCTGGGTTGCTGACTATAAATCCTGTTTCTTCCAAACGCGTTGCCAAGCAGGCCAAAGCAAATCCAGCCATCTTGAATCTGAGTATGGGGGAGCCTGACTTCGGCCCGCCACCTTGGTTGGTGGAGGCCATTTGCCAGAATGATTTAAGGCCAGAGCGGTTTCTGGATGCGGCCAAACGCTATGAAGATACGCTGGGCTCTTTGTCATTACGAGAAGCCATTGCCCTCTGGTACCAAAATCGTTATGGCCTTTGCATTGATCCGCAACGGGAAATCCTTATTACTCACGGCGCCATCGAAGCGGTGAACTTAGCATTGTTGACCCTCACTAAACCAGGTGAAGCGGTGGCACTGGCCACTCCAACCTATACCCTTTATCAGCGAGCGGTGGCGCTTATGGGCCGATGCCTTGCGCCGTTTGAGCGCAAGATGACTGATTTACCATACATCGATGGTCTAGCGGCGCTGAAAGCGCGACACGCAGCACTATTGATCAATTCCCCAGAAAACCCCACCGGCTATGTACTCAGTGACTTGGACTGGCAAAACCTGACTCAATACTGTCAAACCGGAGATCAATGGCTTATCCATGATGAAGTTTACGATACCTTGGCGTTTGGTCGGGATCATCGCAACGCCTGGTGCTTCCCCGAGCTACGCGATCGAAGTGTGTTGATAAATAGCTGCTCTAAAAAATTGGGGATGCCTGGCCTACGTATTGGCTGGCTGATTGGTCCAGCAAATGTGATTCAGGCCGCTGGCCAGGTGCATGAAAGCCTGTGCCTTGGCGTCAGTATTTTGAACGAACCCATTGCTGAGCGCCTGCTTAGAGACCCGGAAATCATGAGCTGGATGGACAGCCAGTGCCTTATGGTAAAAAACCGTGCCCAACGAGCCCTGGCCTGCCTTGGTAGCATTCAAGGATTTGAATGGCAACACCATCCCATGGGTGGGCTGTTTCTGTTTCCAGCAGTGCACAGATTGTATACCCGGCTACCCAGGCAATACCGGGAGAAAGACAATAATCCCGGCTGTGCTGTTGCTGCCTGGTTGATGGATGAGTTGAAAATAGCCACTGTGCCTGGTGTAGCCTACGGACCCCAGTGCAGCCATCACCTTCGCATAGCGCTTGGCAGCAGCGACCAGGTGTTTGAGGCAGCACTGGAACGCTTGATGGCGCTGGTTCTGGCCAAAGGAGCTAGCCATGATGCTTAAAGGAGCTACCTGTGTCTCATAACATCGATCCAGAAGTAATAGCATTCTATGCTAGGCAAACGCCAGCAGCACTAAAAGCCTGTGCTGATCATTTTGCTCAGGATCTATTGCTGATTCATCCCGGCAACTGGCAAGTCAGTTTTCCTCCAGCCATTTACCCACCAGAGCACCTAAGTAACATTGGACAAACTGTGCAGGAAATACTGGCTCTGGTCTTTTCCTTACCAGATCGCCTCTTTGGTGGTGACTACGATGCGTTATTAGAGGCTCAGGGGCTCTCACCGGATTATCGACACGCCATTCGGCCCTTTTGTACGCCGAGACTGTTAGAACGAGCCCGTTTGTTTGCTCGGCCTGACGCTTTACTGACCCAGAGTGGATTCAAATTGGTTGAGATGAATGTTTCTCCCTCTTTGGGAGGGCTTGGCGTTTGTGATCGCTACCTGAATCTCTGGCACAGTAACCCGCTGGGGCAACAAATGCGTCAGGCAGGTATTCAAGTGCAAGCACCACCGATGGGCGAACGATTTGGTCAGCTACTCAAGCGACATAGCCGAAGGCTCAATGTGGGCACCCCACCCATCATGCTGGAGCTTTTAGATGATCCGCAGGAGAACCCTAGAGACAACACCGGCTGGCCTGATTTTCTAGATATTTCCCGTCAATCAGGTTTTGAGGTGGTCACGGCCTGGCCATCTGATGTGGAAATCCGTGATGAGGGTGTCTTTGCTTTGGGGCACCGAGTTGATCTGATCTATACCGATTTTGCCTACGCCGAACAACGGATGCATGGCATTGATGATGATTTTTTTGCGGCGCTGGTGAAGGCCGAGCAACGTCAACAGGTGGACCTATTTAGCGTGCCTGCCAGCTGTGTGGTATATGAAAACAAGGCCAATCTGGCGCTGTTGTCTAATCCAGACCATGCTGCCGTTTTCACCGATCGAGAGCGCCAATTAATCCAGCAACACATACCGGTTACCCATATTTTATCTGAAAGTACGATGGATCAGGTGCTTTCTGAGCGACGAGATTGGGTGCTGAAGCCTGCTCTGGGACTCTGTGGCCATGAAGTGGTAATAGGCGAGCAACTGACAGATTCACAATGGCAAGCAAAACTAGTCACCTGCCTTAAACAGGATGAGGCTTTTATTTTACAAAGACACATCAAGGATCTGTGGACTTACCAGCTACCAAACTTTGAACATCCGAGGATGGTGTGCCTGGGGCCAGTGATTCTGGATGGCCAGTTTGCTGGGGTGTTCTCCCGGGAGGCTGATTATGAGGGGAAGGCTGTCGTGGTGAATTATGCTCGGGGAGCTTTCTGGTCATCTGGGCTTGAGAGAGTAGTCCATTCTCATGCTTAAGAGAAACTGACAGGTAGAACAACCTCCACATAAGAGATTACAAGGACAATGTATGCAACTTGTTTGTTTAATGGCTGGCTCCAGCAGCCGCCTGTTGCCATTAACTGAAACCCGGCACAAGGCCTGCCTGAATTTGGGAGACAGGACAATGCTGGCTCATCAGCTGGATATTTTCACCCAATCAGGGATTAGCAAAACTACCTTTGTTCTAGGGCACGGTGCTGTAGAGTTGGCCTCAGCGTTGTTCGATGGGCTAAAGCACAGCCTATTTACCCTGATTCACAACCCCCATTTCAGTACGTGTAACCTGGACTGGAGTGCCTGGCTTGGGCTGAGTTCTGTATCCGGACCAGTGGTGTACTACGAAGGGGATTTGTTGGTACCGCCATCTTTACTGAAAGAGCTACATACACACCCGGCTGACATCTGCATTGCGCTGGACTCAGCCTGTGACCACGATAGCCGGGATACGCTAGTGCTCGGGTCAGAAAACAAGGTCGAACGATTGTTATTTGTGGAGCACGGTATCGCTAATAGCTCACCAGAGGATCAGGCTTTAGGCGAGTTCATTTGCTCAGTCAAATTCAGCGACCAGGCAAGGCGATTTGTGGTGGATGCCCTGGCTAGTCAGCCTTTCAAGGGCCCCATGCAGCTGTATCGAATTTTTGAGAAGGCCTTTTCCTGCTTTTCTACTGCTTTTGTGGATGCAAGAGGGCGTCCCTGGTATGAGGTGGATAATCATCAGGATCTCGATCGGGCCAGCATTCTGGCCAAGGAGATTCTGGCCTCATGAAACCTTCTTCATCGCCACCGGTTCCCACCCCACTGAACCCAGCTCTCACCAGCATGGGCGCCTATGCCTCCAAATCTATCTCCCAAGCCGCTCGGGCCAATCCCGATGTGGTCAACCTGAGCATTGGCGAGCCAGAGTTTGGCCCGCCAGAGCACCTGATACACGCCATTGCTGAAGAGGACCTAAGCATTGATGCACTGTTAGCATCGGTTAAGCATTACAACCACACACAGGGTACGTTGGCATTGCGTCAGGCTATTTCTCACTGGTATCAGCGCCAGTATGGGCTGACCATTGACCCAGAGCAGGAAATTCTGATTACTCATGGTGGCGTTGAGGCCTTTGCTTTGGCTGTGCTGTGTTGCTCATCTCCGGGGGATGCCTTAGCAGTCACGGATCCGTCCTATATGTTATATGAGCGCGCTATCACTGCTCTGGGGCGACACTCTATGTGCTTCTCCCGTCCAGTAGCGAACAAGGAGTTTGCCGCTTTATTGGAACAACCGACATTTCATCAAGCAAGTGCATGCAGTGCCTTGGTGGTGAACTCGCCAGAAAACCCTTCAGGCTATGTACTGTCTGCTCAGGAGTGGCAACAGCTGGTGACTCAGGCCCAGCAAAATGGACAGTGGATTATCCATGATGAAGTGTATGACAGCATGAGCTTTGGCCGAAAACACTACTCCGCACGGGCTTTTGATCCAGCTGGAGAACATACAGTATTGATCAACAGCTTCTCCAAAAAATTTGGCACACCAGGGTTGCGTATTGGGTGGATGATTGGTCCACCCAAGTTAATTCAAACTGCCAGTAAGGCCCACGATTACCTGGTGTTGGGTGTGAATCAACAATACGAACGGATTGCCCTGCGTATGTTGTCAGATCCAGAAATCGATCATTGGCTAGCCAAACACCAGCGAATGCTGGAAAACCGGGTGCAACAGGCCATGGCTCAACTGACGGAAGCGGTCGGCTTTTCCTGGCCAAGGCATCCCATGGGTGGCATGTTCTTGTTTCCCAGCGTACGAGCACTTTATGCCCGCTTGCCCAGTGCCCGGCAAAGTCGCTTTGCCACAGTGGGAGAAGCAGTAGCAGATTACTTGCTGCATGAACGGGGGGTCGCCACGGTGCCAGGTATTGTCTACGGTCAGGACTGTGCTGATCACTTACGCATGGTGTTATGTTGTGAGACGTCTCGCTTCCAGCTTGGGATTGAGCGGCTAACGGGAAATGTTCCTGTCATGGAAAAGGAACTCCTATGATGACAAGCAGGCCTCATTATCTGATGCTTAGCCGGTATATAGACGGTGCCAATCTGGTGACCGGTGTAAATCTGCTGATCGGCGCCCTAGCACTGATGCTGCTGCAGCAAGGAGTCTTTCTACCAGTTATTGGATTGATTTTTTTGGCCATTTTACTGGACCACCTAGACGGCTGGTTGGCTCGGCGATTTTACAGCCACAGTACCCATAAACGGGCTTTTGGTAAGCAGTTTGACACTCTGGCCGATCTATTCAATTTCAACGGAGTGAGCGGACTTCTGTTATTTTTCCAGCAACCGAATCACCCTTGGTTGGCTGGTGTTGTGGCCGCTTCGTTGATTTTATTTGGAGCGATTCGCCTGGCGCACTTTACTCTGGATACTGGAGAGGAAGAGGGATTGCAGACCCCCTATGTAGCCTTTGTCATCATTAACCTGATCTTGCTGAATCAGGCTGGCCTGCTGTCCGATGGATTGCTGCTTGGGCTGGCTGCACTGACCTCAGTATTGCAAATCATTTGTGTGCGGATTCCAGTGCTCGATACAGCCAAGGGGCTAACTCTGATGGCCACCCTGCTCGGTGTCAATTTCTGGTTCACAGCGCCAATCTGATTGCAAACTGGCCATAGATCACTTGTCGATGCTTATTTCAGCCAAAACAATAAAGTAAAGGATATCATCATGGCGCACCTTGTGTTTATCGATAGTACCCTAACGGGACTAAACGCTTTTGCCACGGCGCACCGTCTTGGGCATCAGGTGACTTTTATTCGACCGACGCAATCTGCCAGCATTTATAACATTCTGTCTAGCAACCCGGCAGTGCCCGCCCATGTGGACCATTATCTGGAGGTGGCTACACTGGAAGCGGAAGACTTGATGCCAGTGCTAGATCAGCTG
Organism: Spartinivicinus poritis; assembly: GCF_028858535.1. Taxonomy (NCBI): domain Bacteria; kingdom Pseudomonadati; phylum Pseudomonadota; class Gammaproteobacteria; order Oceanospirillales; family Zooshikellaceae; genus Spartinivicinus; species Spartinivicinus poritis. The sequence goes on along the minus strand of NZ_JAPMOU010000011.1, from coordinate 39,556 downwards.
CATGAGAAGCACCCCATTGATGCGGTACTTAGTACTTCTGAAAGTGGTATTTTACCTGCAGCCCAGGCTGCTGAACGGCTGGGTACTCCTTATACGGCTCTGGGTAGCCTGAAAAATGCTGTATTTAAGCATCAAATGAGGGAACAGCTACAACAACATGGCATTCCCACACCGGATTTTGAATGTCTCTTAGAAGAACAACTAGTCAACGGCCCTAAACATCTGAGCCTGCCATTTGTGGTTAAGCCTGTACGAGGCTTTGCCAAGCAGTTTTCTGCCATTTGCCACACACAAGCTGATTTTGATCAGTATATTCAGGAGTTGGCGGCTGATCGGCGCAATACGCCTGGTATGGATGCACTGGTTGCTAGGGAGTATATCGTCGAACAATATGTAGAAGGCAGTTTGCATTCAGCAGAAGTGGTCGTTCGAGATGGTCGGGTCATGTTCTACGCTACCACCACCCGTTACCGAGCTCACTACGACGATTTGCTGGAACTTGCGGCTGTGATGCCATCAGACCTGTCTGAATCAGCCCAACATGCCATGAAGGATTACTTGCAACAGGTATTCTACGCCTTGGGTATTAGCATTGGGCTGTACCATGTGGAACTACTAATGACTGGGCAAGGGCCGATTCTGGTGGAAATTAATGCCCGCATGATGGGGAGCGTGTCGCCAGTCATGTACCAGATGCAAACCGATCAGGATGCCTTTGAGCACTTGATTCGCCTGCACCTTGGAGAACCTCTTACCATCAATGATAAAGGTTTTCATAATGCAGGTATCACCCTGGCAGTGGCTGCCCGGCAGGGCGGTGTTGTGGTGGAGTCGTTCCAGCCGCAGTCACTGTATGAGCTGCTGAATACCTATGAGATTTCTCACCATACCTTGAGGATTGAAGCAGGAAAAGAAGTAGCTCGTTACAAAGGCAATGTCAGTATTATGGGGCATGTAATTCTGCTGGCTGACACGCCTCAAACTGTGGCTGAGAAGGGGCACCGGTTTCTATGTGATATTGAGCGCCTGATTGGTCTTGAAACAGCCAAGTATTTTCCTACACCCTGACCACTGCGCAAGTTGTACCTTATGATTCGACAAGACTCTATTTTGAGACAGCCGATGTTTTTCCGGTTTTGTGTAGGTGATGTAGCTACACAACTGGGCAGTGCCGTGATGATTGTGCTCATTCCTCTGGTTGCAGTCACTCACCTAGACGCCTCAGAGTTTGAAGTGGGGCTGCTATCAGCATGTGAACGGTTGCCCTTCTTGTTGTTCAGCCTGATGGCCGGTGTGTCTGCGGATCAGAAAGAGCGGAGGGCGCTTTTATTGTGCGCTAGCTTCATCCGCTGTCTGTTACTTTGGGGGCTTATGCTACTGGCCATTGGTGGCTCACTCTCAATCACTGCAATGGCAGGGATGGTCTTTCTGATTGGGACAGCCAATGTCTATTTTGAGGTGACTTACTGGACTTACGTCCCCGCTTTGCTACCAGCCCAGCAGCTCGCCCGGGGCAATGGCGCATTAGCTGCCATTGCTGGAGCAAGCGAATTTGCAGGCCCTGCCTTGGGTGGGTTGCTGTTAAAGTGGCTCAGCGTGGCTGGTGCTTTCTTTGTCAATGGTGTGCCATTTCTACTGGGCTGGGTTGCTATGTTGGCGCTGCCCAAATATCAAATGAAACATTCCCCAAGTCAGGGAAGTGCTTCCAGCTTGACAAAGATTAGGCAGGGATTTCATACCCTGATCTATAGGCCGATTTTGCGTCGCCTGGTGATCATCGCAACCCTGTGGAATATGTTGGCCAGCGCTGCCACACCCCAAATTGTGGTTTATCTAACCCAAGGGGTCGGCATTACTACAGAGCGGGTTGGAATGGTGCTTGGCATTCAGGGGCTCGGTGGGCTGCTGGGTGCAGTGCTAGCTGGTCGACTGGAGGAGCGCTTGGGTACCGGTCGCGCTATTTTGCTGTCCGGCATCAGCTACGGATTGTTTAACCTACTGATGACCCTGATCGACCAGGCAAGTACCAGCCACCAAATGATGATTGGGGGGTGCCTGTTTTTCGCAGGTTTGTCCTCTTCCGTAGGCGTGGTCAATACTTTAAGCCTTAGGCAAAGGGCTTGCCCTCCTGAGTTGCTTGGCCGGGTTAATGCCAGCTTCCGCTTTCTCACTTGGGGTATTATGCCTCCTGCTGCCCTGTTCGGTGGCCTGATCTCTCAGTTTTCGGGTAGTCGTGTCTTTATTGCACTGGCCGGTTTGGCAGGAATCATTCTTTTGCTATTGGGTTGGCGGAAAAGTCGGATGCTGTTGGAAGGTCAACAGGCATCAGCTTCTAAATAGCGTGAATTCGGGACAAAAAACCTGGAGTTGTATACTATCAATCAGTGAAATGCTGACCATATTAATTTAATTTCACTAATCTCGTTATAGAGATTTTAAAACTTACTATATAAAACATATTCAGAAGCATTATTTATCTGAATTTCATAATTTATTATCACTCTATTATAAGGTATTTAAAAATATAGCCGTTAAAAGAAAGACGTCGTTAGACTGATTTTATGAAAAATGGAGTTTAGTGGGAACAGTTGTAAGCAAGTCAATGTATACTCTTCGCGAATGACTTTTAGGGTATACTTTTCTTGTTTGATTGGATTGAATTGGAGTAGGCAGAGTGCCAGTAACTGTTGAAGTGCTAACCAACATTATTGACCAGGGCTATATTAACCAGAACTATCAAGATATAGCGAAAAGCTACCAACAAGCAGTGGTTGATAGTTCGATGGTTGATATGCCGCCAGAGTTCGAGCAATTTTGGTCTAAATGGGATGGGCAAGCAACCCCCTGTTTTTATGCAGCTTATTTTAATCGTCGAATAATAGGCTGGGCTATAGTCAATAAAGTGGATAAAAGTTGGGTGTTGGAGGCATTATGTGTAGGCTTGCCCAATCATGGCCGGGGAGTGGGTGAACGAATATTGCAGGTACTGACTAAACAAGCAGCTGAGGCTGGATGTCAGTTACTGGTTGATAAACCAGCAATATATTTTGAAAAGGACTCCTCAAAACTATAATATTTTCTATATGCTTGACTACACTCAGAAGAAGACATATTGCTGGGTGTAGTTAAAAAATGGCACAGAAATTATTTCTACTAGTTACTGTTATTATTTGTAATTTATTCTTGTCTTCACTTGGCATTGCTGGAGAAATAATTAAAGTAAAAATAGCAGCACCTGGCTATGTGTATGAGAACTTTCAACATTGGAATACAACTGTTCCCTGTAAAATGTTAAAAACCTATGACTCAGAGTATGCTAATCGAGCGACGGTTGATTTAATGTTAATTTGCCGGGCATTATATGAAAGTGGCCTTAAATTTAATTTTCAGCTTACCCTTTACCCAAACTACTCTAGAGTGCTAGCAGAAGTCAAAAGAGGCAGAGAAAACATTGCGGCAGAAACGATCTGGAAAAATGAAATTGATGAGTCTGTGCTTTATAAAACAGAGCCAATTATTCCAATAGGAGGCTTTATTAAGGGTGTATATGTCAAGGCAGGAAATAATCGATTGGCTAATGTCAAATCCCTAGATGAATTGAAAAAGTTTAAAGGGGTGATGATAAAAAACTGGGTTATCGATTGGAATACGATGGAAAGCTTTGGACTAAATACACTTTATGAAACCAATGGTTTGGAATCTATGTATAAGCTAATCAATAACAATAGGGCAGATTTTACCCTGTTTGAATTCAGTCAGACTCAACATAAAGTACAAAAATTAAAAGATATTAACCTTGTTCCAGTAAAAGGTATTAAAGTAAAACTGTTAGGCGAGCGTAGTTTTGTCGTATCGAAAAAATCAAAAAATGCAGATAACATCTATGAGCACTTAAATAAAGGAATAGCTATTTTAAGAAAAAATAAAGAAATTGAACGAGCCTATCTAGAATCAAAATTTATTAATCCTGATGTGGCTGACTGGATATTATTAAATCCTTAAGGGTTCTTCAAATCGCTGGCCGCCCCTAAAAACCATTCGCTTTGGCTATATATCTAAGGTTAATAGATATTTAATCCTTAATCAAACTTGGGTACATCACCAACTTCTCCATATTTCTTGAGGATAGTGTTCATTAAATTTTTTCTTTAATATCATTTATTCCTTTGTTAAAAATTGCTGCTTTTTCTTGGGTTTTTGCATCTTTTTTGAAAATAATAAATATATAAGCCGCTAAGGTTTTCATAACACCCATTAAATAAAGGCTTTCTTATTATCAAACTTAGACGAGTATGCTCAAAATAGTAATGACTGTAAGTAATCACAAACATTATTATAAAGTTGAAGATTGACTAGAAGAACCATATTGATAGACTTACCATATGGCAAAGATATGGTAAAACAACGGCTTATATATGGGTATCTGGAGGCTGATGTGGACGGTACAAATGGTATTATAACCAGTCATAATACAACAAATGTAGATGATACAAGTGGAAGTTCAACAAGTAGTGTAAAAAGTGGTACAAAAAAAGTAACAATGAACCTGACTGAACGAGACATTCAAAATACCACTGAGCTACAGCGTATTATCCATGCCCGAAGTAAAGCGGGTGCCGTCTCTTATTCGCTTTCCCTGGCAGCAATGTTGGCTAGCCAAATTGAGCAGGGAGCAGAGATATACATCAAAGACAAGTCGGGAGAAACCCATAAGCTGTTGTTTACAGGAGTATAGGTAACTAAAAGGATGTTAATGGAAAGTGATACGGAAAGCTTAGACTATGAAAACTGGGGAAGTAGCGAAAACAGTAATACACCACCACCTCCGGTTCCATTACAAAGACCTGAACCTTTAGAAAAAGATCGTCATGTTTATCGAACCGCAGTGTATGCTCTGTCTAGCGGTATTTTTATCGGTTTAATTGGTAGTGTCTGGCTAGCTTCTAATGATAAGGAAATACCGCAAATTTTAGTTGCTATTGCTTCAGCTTGCGCTGGTGCTTTAGGAGCATTAATTGCGCCAAAATCTTGATTCTACATATTATAAAAATATATTTTTATAATAACTGCCAAAGTGTACTAAATGATAACTTCAATGCCTGGCTAATGGCTGCAGACTCAATAACAACTGCAGTAGGGTAATTACCTTCTTGTAAAGAAATCATGGCACACTTGGGCGGATAAATGGCTACATAACTGGCTTGTCCGCCATTATTGCCATCATCAATCCATTTCCGTTCAGAGAGGGGTGCCTCTTCGCCACCTTCACCAATCGCAATAGCTCGAACACGAATATTACGTTTTACTCGTTGTAGTGTGTAATTAGGAAAAGGGCGATAAAGATATTTTCGTATGGCTTTAGAAGAATATACATCATAACTTTTCGATTCAGCTTTTTCCGTAGTATTTAAAATATCCTTTAATACTTTTTCTATTCCTTCATCCCCTTCATAGTATTTTACTTGGGGTGAACCGGTGTCAGATCTGAGCCGATTTAAGTCTGGAATAATATCAGTCGTTAGGTGTCGTGTTGCTGACAGTAGTCTTTCCTGTTTTTCTGTAGCTAACTCTAATAACTTGTCAGGTGGCTCGGCACAAAAATGGCGGCGTTTACCCTTAGGGTAAAAACTGACTAAACCACGTTTTAATAAATGTTTAAGAATGTCATGGGTTGTACCACGATTGACGCCTGACTTTTCAGCAATGTCCCTGATTGAGGCTGTACCAAGCGCCAATAAGGCGCAGTAAACATCCACCTCTCTAGAGTCTAAATCTAACTGGGCTAGCACCTGTTTTATATTCATTTGTCAATTTTCTGCTGACAATAAGTCTATTCGTCCAAGTATGCTTTATATATCCTGCACTATCAATAGGCTAGCCATCCCTTAACATGATAATGTCAGTAGAGGAATGACAAACAATGTGCGGTATATTTGCTTATATTGGTAAAAACAGTGCAGTTGCTACAGTTGTCAAAGGTTTACAGCGCCTGGAGTATAGAGGCTATGACTCCTGGGGCTTAGCAATCCCATTACAGGGCAGCATCGAAGTGTATAAAACACTTGATCCACTCCAAACAGCTGATGTTACGCCTATTAATGTGCAAGGATCCATGGTGCTTGGTCACACTCGTTGGGCTACCCATGGTGCGGTTAACATTACAAACTGTCATCCCCATGTGTCTAGTTCTAAGCAATTTGCTCTGGTTCATAACGGTATCGTCGAAAATTATCAGGCACTAAAGACCCAGCTTGTTTTTCAAGGAGTTCAGTTTATTAGTGAAACAGATACGGAAGTAATTGTTCGCTTGATTGAAAACGAGTTAAACCAGCTACAACTGAAAGATGAAATTCAAAAAGAAAGTAGGCTTACCGCAAAGGATTATCAAGCGGTTCTGAGTCAAGTGTTTAAAAAACTAGAGGGAAGAAACACCCTGGTATTTATTTGTGCTGAACTTCAATTGTTAATTGGCATACGTAATGGTTCACCTTTAATAGCAGGGATAAAACCAAATAATATAACAGCCGAGAGTTATGATGAGCTTTTTCTTGCGTCAGATTATTACTCCTTTGCACAACATACCCATACTTGTTTACTCGTTGATGATTTACAGATGATTTGTTGTGAACAAAGTAGGGTGAAGCTCATCGATTTGCAAACAAATAAATCAGTTGAACCTGATTGGCAAATACTGGAACGTCAGGAGCTAGAGCATTCCCTTGAAGGCTTTTCCCATTTCATGCTCAAAGAAATCCAACAGCAGTGGGAAACTATTCCAAGAGCCGCAGCGGTTGATCGTCAACAGCTGGAAGCAATGATCAAAGCTATCAATAATGCCAAAAATGTGTTTATCACAGGGGCGGGTGCAGCATTTTTTATTGGGGAGCAAATTGCTGCAATGCTACGGGAAATAGCGGGTATTTTTGTCACGCCTATACCAGCTTACGAATTTGAAAGTTATTTGGTATCAATAGAACCTAGTGATGTATTAATCGCAATCAGTCAAAGTGGCGAAACGGCTGATACATTAAATTTTATTGAGCAAGTAAAACGTAAAGGAGTAGTGGTTGCTAGTGTCGTGAATATGCCGGGCGCCATGTTATCACGGCTATCTGACTTTGCATTTTTAAGCTATGCAGGCCCAGAAGTGTGTGTGCTTTCCACCAAAAGCAGTACCTCTCAGTTAACTTTTGGTTATTTATTGGCTAAAACCATTATTAATCAGTATGAATCGGCTAAAGCTGATATTGAGCAACTCACACATCAACTAAGTCTTTACTTTAATGATGAAAACTTGCAAATTATAGAAAGCTTGGCTCAAAAGATAAATGGTGGCCATATTTATTTGTTAGGTAACCGGCATTTTATTGGTGCAGGTAAAATCGGTGCATTAAATATTAAAGAAGCCAGTTATATCCATGCAGAAGCATTTCCAGCCGGTGAACTAAAACATGGGGTAATAGCGTTAATCGAAAAAGAGACCCCGGTTATTTGTTTTATGGATGAAACCAATGCTACCTATATGACAGCAATTGCTTCAGAAGTTAAAGCCCGTGGCGGCAAAATTATAGGTATCAGCCAACAATCGAATGAGTTGTTTGATTATATGCTTAAATTACCTGTGACGGGTAATTCAGCAAGCTTTATTGTTCATATTTTACCCTGTCAATTGCTTGCTTATTATTTGGCTATTCAAAGAGGGCATAATCCGGATAAGCCGAGAAACCTGGCGAAGAGTGTAACTGTTATATAAGGTATTAAGCCTTGGGGATGCCAAGGCTATCGGAAAATAAATATATTGAAGCGTAATAAAAAATCTTGATACCCATACTAATTATGTGGTGGCAAGTAAAAGTTACTGTAAAGGTTTAAACCCAAGTGTAAGCTCGTAGCCACAAGCCCTTGCATATTTTTGTAATGTACTTAACTGCGGGTTTGTTTCCCCATGTTCTAGCCGGCTAATATTACTTTTTTGAGTACCCATTAAAATAGCTGCTTGCTCTTGGGTGAGGCCTGCTTGTTTTCGCATGTTGATAAGCGTATTAACTAAAGCAAACTCTATATTAAGTTTGTCATACTCTTGCTTTACTTCAGGGTCTCGAAAGGCTCTTTTTTTAAACTGTTGAGGCTCATCTACTTGTTACCTCTCACAACAACTGCCTTGTATCATAACTGTTATTTTATGGAAAATCCATATAGTCATTTATTCATCCATTACACTCTTTACTTTTGAGTGGCGTGAAAGAAAGTGGCAATTAAGCTTGGTGCCCGATATGAGATAATAGGATATTCTTTCACAGCTCTTGAAGAGCCATCCCTGGCTCATCAAGAGCTAAAGCGACATCCATGTCGCAGTTTCAGAACATCCTGTTACCCCATATCCATGTGCTTTTGTGAAACCTTTTTATTGAAACTACTCTAATGCCCAATAGCAATATACATCAATGCCGCCTTTTCATTGGTACTGCTATTTGTACCTGTTACACGAGTTGCAAGAAAATCAAACGAATCATTACTAATTCCTCTTATAGCTATGTTTAACTCTTCACCTTCTGTGGGAAGGTCGTTATTGATTCCTGTAGCGACAGCAGCAAATATAGACTTTGGGAAAGGTATAGTAAAACTTCCTGTAACTGATACTTTATTTGCATTGGATGAACCTGGTGGGCCGATAAAATTTACCTTACCCCATTGCAAAATTAATCCCCCCAACCATGACGGAAATGCAATATATCCACTTTCTTTTAAGGAACATTTAAATCCAAAGCATAGTTTCTTAGGAGTAACATACTTATTATCAACTTCACTGCTATTTATTTCTTCGTTTGAAGTTGAGTCTGTAATTTTAAGGTACTGCTGATGAGGATCTGGTGCTGCTAAGTGCTGTGAAATCTTATCATAAACCTTCTTCACCGCTTTAGCCGTAGCCAATTTATCTGAGCTATTATCACTAATGGCATCAGATTTTGCATTAGGTAAACTACCCAGTCCTACATCTACTTTGGTTGGCTTATGTCCTTCATGATAAACTCGTTTATCGTGGTTCGCTCCTGCATAAATTTCACCGGTTATTCCGATATCGCCACTAAAAGTGCCTCCGGATTTATTTACAAAATTATCATCTACATATTCCCGTGATGCCATGGCAATCGATAAATCTACTTTTAATTCAACATTGCTGGCATTAGCGATTTGTAAAATAACCTTCAAGTAAAGGCTGTTGGATGTACCACTACTTTGTGGAATTAACGGTTTATAGGTGCTGGGGTATTTACCAATACAAATCAAGTCGTCTTCATCATCATACAAACCAAATTCGGTTACATAAAAGCCTCCTACATCGACAGGAATTAAAGCTTCTGCAATTACCCAGTTTTTGTTGTATGGGTCAACCGACAGGTTGGTTAAATTACCCGTCCAGCGTTCTCTAATTAGACTGGTAGCTGATTCATTGGGAAACGTTTCTTTGCCTTCATCGGCGCCGCCGTCACCCACTTTAATTTGAGTGAGTTTGAGTTTACCACCCATTAAAGTGGCATTGGTAAGTTTTGCCTTACCGATTTCTGTAAGTAAGTTATAGTATTGTTTGTTCATGGTTTGAGTGTTAATTTTTTTCCTGGAATTAGTTAAACGCTATTTTCCTCCTTTTGAATGATTAACATCAGGTGAAATATTTCACTCAAGTAGACTGAACAACATAGGTGGGCTATCTATGTCATACTGAAAGGCTCATACTAAATGTGTCTTTATATACTCTTTTAAATAAGTACGAAGGCATTTTGCTTTCTCACTCAACAGTCGTCCGCTTGGCCAAACTGCATATATTTCTCTTACTTCACCTCGCCACTGAGGTAATATTCGAACCAGCTGGCCTGAGTCAAGTTCTGACTTGACCTCAGTTAATGGAAGCAGTGAAATGCCCTGAGAGTCACAGACCATATATTTAACAAAACTAGTGTCATTGAATATTGCATTGAAACGAGGGAAAATTTCTTGTGTTTCTCCTGATTCAATATGACTAAGTGTCCACTTTGAAAATAAGGTGGTGCCAATAACACGATAAGTCTTTACTTCTGAGGGGTGCTGAGGTTCTCCAGCTGTTGTTAGAAAATCAGGAGAAGCCACCATAATTTTGTCAATCTGCCCTAGCTTCAGTTGGTAAAGTGAAGAGTCTGCCTGTGGTCCTATGCGTATGGCGATATCTGCTTTATTTTTAATCATATCTTGAAGTTGATTACTTAAGATGAGTTCCAGCTGGATTTTAGGATAGGTGCGAGTAAACCCTAACCACATTTGTCGCAAAAAACCGTGTGATATATTGGTTGGTGCTAGTATTTTTAATTTACCACTGAGTTGTTTCAAATCTTTGCTTAGTTGCTGCTGGGCTTGCTCAAATTGCTCAACCAACTCGGCATAGGCTTGGTAGTAGACTTCACCTTCCTGAGTGAGTACACATTGTCGAGCAGATCGATGTAATAACTGACAGCCTAGTTGTTGTTCCAGCTTCTTAAGTCGACGAGTAACCGTTGCTGCAGGTAACGAGAGGTAGCTAGCAGCACCTGATAGGCCACCTTGTTGTACTATATGAATGAATAACGCGATATCGTCAAACATGATTCCACTTATGCAATTTAAGATTTAATCATTGTCTATAGTTGAGAGTTTGAAAAAGAATTATCATTGATTTATCTAATTAACTGAAACGGAGTAATAGAACTTTATCAGGCAATTTTATGGTGGATTCAAACGCGACTATAGTTGAGCCTTGATTATGGACCGCTGGACACTATTTTGCGTCTTTGCTCAAAATGTTGTCACAAATCAATTGCGCGTGTTGTAGTTATTATGTGTAAATAAACTGCTGTAGGAATAATTATGGACCCAAATTATTGGTTACAAAGGTGGAAACAAAATGAAATTGGTTTCCATGAAAGTGAAGCTAATCCTCTACTGGTCAAACACTTTAAAGCGCTTTCTTTAGCAAAAAACAGTCGCATCTTTGTACCATTATGCGGTAAAACGCTGGATATTGGCTGGCTGCTTACTAATGGCTATCGTATTGCTGGAGCTGAATTAAGTGAACAGGCCATTGCAGAATTATTTATGGAGCTTGCGGTTGAACCAAAAATATCAGTTATAGGTGAAATAAAACACTACAGTGCCAAAAATCTCGATATATTTGTAGGTGATATTTTTAATATATCTATCGAGATGCTTGGATCAATCAATGCAGTTTATGACCGAGCTGCTTTGGTAGCCCTGCCCAAAGAAATGCGCAAACAATATACCGCGCATTTATTACGGATTACAAATAAAGCGCCGCAATTACTGATCAGCTTTGAATATGACCAAAAATTGATGGAAGGCCCTCCTTTTTCAGTTAGCAATAAAGAAGTAAGTCAGCACTATGGTGGTAGTTATGATTTAACACTTATTGAAAGCGCAGATATACCTGGTGGGCTGAAAGGGATATATGCTGTTAAAGCGAATGCTCGGCTATTAAAGAATGACAAAAAATAAAATTATTTTTGCGAAACCAGAGTAGCTCCGATAGTGCCCATACTTTTAATATTATATTGAATCTCTTTTTGTCTGCTCCAGCCAGTGCGTACAGTGAGGAAGTTATCACTCCAGTAACTGCCATAAATATAGCCATAGGCAATTGCAGAGTGGTTTGTTCCTATACTGCCTTGGGTATGATAATGAACCATTGCAGGGCGTTTGGCTTTAATTTCATTCATCAAATAGGTAAAAGTAGTCATTGATGCGTAGTTTATACGACGTGCTTTCCTTTGTGTGGTGCCAAGGCTGTTCATATAGTCAACAATTTTAGTACTGTTGCGCTGAGGTGTTCCACCTTGGCCATCTTCACGACAGTACGTACCTAAATAACGTGAATTCGGAGCAAAAAATTGCTGTAACTCAACAGTTTCCAGGTTCTGGAGATAATAAGGACTGGGAAAATTTCACTGCTAATGGAGGTAACACTAGAGACAATTGTACAATAATTGGCTTATCTAGAAATGAAGTAAAAATAAAAGTTGGAGATGGCAATGGCAATGCATCAAATCGTAATTTCTGCTTTGTTGCTGTTTAGATAAAACAATTAATATTCTTAAACCTCACATCGTTGGGGCCTTTTTGCTCTAATAATAGCCAATGAAAATGCATGTTTTTGTAAAAACATACGACAGTTTTGTCACAGATATGTAAATCTCAATTCGAGTGTGATTTATCTAGCAAAAAGCATAAGCGACTTCTTGTAGATTTCAGCTTCCAATGTTGGAAATCTATATAAGAGACTCAAAATTATGAAAAAAATTATTTTATTAGCTGCATTAGCTGCAAGCACAAACAGTTTTGCATCAGAAGTTTACCCTTTAAGTGATGAGGCAACAAAAATAGCTAATTATCTAGCAACATACTGTGCAGATAAACTAGTAGAGCTAAAGCGAACTCATCCTACATTTTCCATTATGTCTGGATCAATAAGACGAAGCCATTTTGTAGCAAAGGAATATCATCCTGCTTTTGGGTATAGTTTTAAATTGTCTCATAGGCCGAATTATTTTACACCAGAGGCATTAGGTGTATTAAATATACTCCCAACGCCAATTGACGAAAATGCTCCAGCAGATGCACCATCATTTACATATAACTGTGAAATTAAGTACTTTAACTAAGACGTTAGTTATTCAGTAAAATAAGCAACCAAATAATGCTTAAACTACGTGCATTATTTGGTGCTTATGCTATCTGACATTACAGTTTTAATTTTTTGTAGTTTACCCCATTCCTGAGGCTATTTTTGCCCAAAATTATTACACTGGTCTCTTAGTTGTCATCTGTATTTATACATCATAAGTATTATACTTCGCGCTCCTTAAACTAAGAGAGAGTAGTTCTTATGAAAAAGGTGTTAGCTACAGTATTAGCTGTTGTAGGCATTAACAGTGTGTATGCAGATGTAGTCACTAAGAATGATGAGTTAGACCTACCACCCGAGTTTAGGCTAGTTACGCAAGTACAAAAATGTAAGTTTAAGGTCTGTCCTCTACCGTCATTAAAATCTAGTACTTTTGCAAATATTGCTACAGGACGTGGAGGTTTGAGACCTAGTGTTGTATCAGAGCCTGTTAAGCTTAGATTGGCGGATCAGGAGCCAAAAAGCCCTTTTTGCAGATTTAAGCTTTGCAAAGTTTCATAGTTTGCAAACTTTAACCAACTGGCTATACTCTGACAACTCAGTTGTAGATGAAAACAGTTAATATCTTTTAAGCCCCCACAGTGTTGGGGCTTTTTGTGCCTAAAGAAAAGTCATGAAAATAACAAAACTAGTCGTCCACTGCTCAGACACGCCAGACGACCGGGAAGTTACTGCCGCTGATATACACCTATGGCACGTTCAACGTAACTGGTCAGGCATCGGTTACCACAAGGTTATACGGTGTGATGGGACTATTGAGAATGGCCGCCCAGAGTTCTGGCCAGGGGCGCACGTTAAAGGGCATAACAGTCATAGCTTGGGTGTTTGCCTGGTGGTGGTTCGTGATGAGCGCCGGACCAATTACACTGTCTGTGTAATGTATTAACCTGATGGAAAGACAAGCACCCGCTGGCCGAGATATGTGGACATACAGATTTAGACCCTAAGAAAACCTGTTCTAATTTTGATGTCGAGGAGTGGTGGGAAGGAAATATAATGCATTATACTTGAATTTTGACTACAAATTTTCAAGAGCTTTGATGTATGAAAATTTTTGCCTCACTTATATTTCTATTAGGCGCATGGATACTATATAGCTTTCTTGATACTGGAGAAATCCCAATCAGAGCATCTAGCATATACCGATCAACTGAACCTAATGTGTACTGGTCTTTAGCTTTTGTATTTCCCTTCTGCTTTTTTGCAAATGCATTATTGGTTTGGAAATGCAAGAATTATAAGGAGCTAAGGTCGTTATATAAAAACTCTAGATTCATGTGGTCGATCACTTTGATATCATGTCTTGCAGGCTTTCTATTAGGGAAGTTTACTCAGCACTTTGTATATTGAAAATAAACTAGAAACTTAAATAGCTAGATATCAATAAAACCTCAGTTTTACTTCTGGGGCTTTTTTATTCTTAAAAAAACAATGAAAAATAATTACACACTCGATTACTTCCAAAAAACCGTCCTACGCAATCAATACAAAATACTCAAGCTGTTGTATCCGTTCTTAGATAAAGAGCAAGAGCGCTATCAGCAATATAAATATGAGTATTACATTGACATGCTCAACCTCAATGGGAGCTAAGAGGTATTACGATTGCAGAGGTGTTCCAAACTTCATGCGCTTCAGCGACAAAAGCCTAAAAAAGAATACGGCTCAAGTTGATAAGGCCCTAGAAAAAGTATCTAAATTAAAGGGAGTTTCATTTAATTGGAAAAGCGCTGAAGAAGCTGGTATCGAAAACCTTCCTCAAGGAAAAGATATTGGTGTAACTGCTCAAGATGTTGAAAAAGTATTGCCTGAGCTAGTGAAAGATGTTCCCGTTAAGAAAACAGATGGTACTACTCCAACTCTGAAGACGATTAACTATGCTGGATTGGTGGGAGTGTTAATTGAGGCAGTGAAGGAGCTTAAGAAAGAAAATCAAGAGCTAAGGCAGCAAGTGGGCTTGTAGGTTTTATCATTTATCAGTATAGCTCCACTCATCAAGCAATATGGCTACATCTGGCTTTTATTTTTATTGTAAAATTTCAGTAATCTACTATGCATAAAGAGTTCGTTGCTGTTATGGAAAACTGGCCCAATAGTTCCCCTCATGACAACAACGGGCATTGGCATACCAAGAATGACTATACTTTACGCAATAAATTGCCACTTCGTTTGGAGTGGCTTTTTTATTCCCTTGATACACATTGACCATTAATCATTTCTCCACCAACAGCTTTGCATTCAGCCTCATTAGGCGTAAACATGCAACCACCTTTGCTTGTTGGTTTTCCACCTTGTTTAATGCATTCCTCAGCGGATAATAATCCATCATCATTATCAGAGCAGGCAATTAAAAGATTGAAACTAATTAGCAAAGCGATATGTGATACTTTCATGATATTACAGCTATCTAGGAGGGGTGGATGATCACAGTGTAGCTGATTATACTTTCCTTTAGCGACATTATTTACAGAATTTACTTCAATAGAAAACTAAAAATTAACTAGATGTTTTCAACAATACTTACATCAGTAACTAACCTTTTCCAATCGTATCTCACCAACAAGCAACAAAAAGACCAAAACTAGTAGACAATGCTTGAGCATATAAGCTCCTTACTAACTTCTGATAACTAGAATACACAGTCTTACTTTAGCACAACTAAGTAAATATACATCAAACTTCTCTTGGCTGTTCTCCAAGCCTAGAGGGTGAAAACTATTTAACCACAAAAATTAAATAAGGAATTAGGAAAAATGATAACACAAGAAGAGTTTCATATTTATTCACCAATACTCTTTCGTGATGCCCTAAAGGAAAGAGGGTGTTAAAAACAATCATTAACAGGACAGTATTTTTTCAATACCCGTCTTTCAATGATTTCCAAGTGTTGTTTAGTTTCTTCAACAGAGTCAGGGGCGTGTAAAAATCCGCCTTTTTTATTTTTAAAGCCCCAAATCTCGTGGCGTATTTGATGTTTTAAGTGATACATCTGTTGTATAGCATCTTGGCCTTCTAGCAAGTACATGTCGAGTTTAAATAGGGGAGGGAGGCGTAATACGGTGGCAATGCGGGGTATCCAGCCTTGATACATACGGAAAACATCACCGAAAGTCAGTCGAACTGACCATTTTTCGGTGATGGTAAAGCCACTCTGTTCAATCCGTGATTTAATATAGCTTTGCTTTCCTAGCAAATGAGCTTCAGATTTAAGCAGACAAAAGGTTTGTTGAATATTTTGAGGCATATTTACAAAGAGTTAGCTATATCTTTTAACTGGGCTAACATTTTATGCCCTAATTCAGGCTCTGTCATGCAAATAAATGCGGCTAGCCCTTCAAGGTGCGCTAGGGTCTCTCCTTCCCGTAGTGGTTTGCCGTTTTTAAGATTATGAATTGCGGCCCGTAATTCTCGCTTGGTTTTTTGGGGTACACGTGGCGTTCCTTTACCGTTCACGACCAGGCCAGTGACTTTTTGTCGTCCACCTTTACGAGTGATTCGGGTTTTTTCGGGGTGAATGACAAAGCCTTCATCTTTGACAATTTGTTTGATTACATGCATCAGCTTGCCTAAGTTTGGTTCTTTATCTTTGCAATCAGGAAGGCTAAAAGTTAAGTCGTCTGCATATCGGGTATATCGCCAGCCAAACTTTTCAGCTAAGCCGGTTAACCGTCGGTCAAGCTTTAAACATAATGCATTGGTGATCATTGGGCTGGTGGGAGCGCCTTGGGGCAAACAGCGTGGCCCCATTGAAACAAAGTAGGTTTTGTTTTGATCTTCAACGACTTCCCTTGGGGCTTCTGTGACTAATAAAGCCAATAAAGTGGCAATTTGCTCGCGGTAGCCTGCTTTGCGGAATAAGCCTTTTACTCGTTTCAAAGTAATGGTGGGGAAGAAGTTTTCCAGGTCCATTTTTAGCACAATTTTTGCGTTGGTATGCACTTCGGCATTACTTAAAATGGAACGTCCTGCGATAAATCCATGTGCCGCACCATGTACGACTAACTGACGGGTGATATTGTCATTAATCCAATATTGTGCTTGTTTTAGCAAGGTTTTAGGTGCCCAGATAGCACGATCACTGCCGTCTTTTTTGGGGATAGTAAAGCGACGATAATGTAATTCAGTTGCGGCATCTCGATGAAAAGCCAGCCAGCGTAACTGGGGGATAGTAATACCCAGTGCCTGGGCTAAGTGTTGTGGCTTGTCTAATGCTGGTAATTCATTTTCAGCTGCACGTTCTTCTGCGTTATTTAAATCCCAGCGATCAAAATTGTCATGATCATTCCAATAAACACCATCACCTAAATGCACAATATGATTGGCTTTATAGGCTTGCCAGGCCACTTTCTTTAAACGCCTTTTTTCAGCGGCCTCTGCTTTTAGTTCTTTTTTATACCGGTCTAATTCACGCTTAGACATATTATCGGTATCACGACGTTTAACTAAAAAACCGTGTTCTCGTAATTGGATATCGATATAAGCATTCATGCTGCCGGCTTTTTCGATAGCATTCCATAACTGATTTATTTTTTGAGTCATACAAATTCACTATTAATTCTTTTTACCCAAAGCCTAAAAATCATTCGCGAAGGCTATATCATTCGGCAGATGCATCTAAATAGCCCTTATTAATTAATTTTTCGACCCTTGCTAAGTAGTCGTTTCGGGCCATGGCTACGGAATTAAATTGAAAACGTTGTAATCGCAAATTTGACCCTGCCCGTCCCCATCGGCAATTAACCCGTTTATGATCCAGAGATAGCTGATACACATGTTCCCCTTGTTTATCTCGACGGCTATAAGTACGGGTTTCTACGGTAATCGTATTGCGCGATTTACCGCTGTTTTTACGCTGTATTTCCCGTTTGGCAAAGGTTAATCGTAAGGCAATTAAATGTTCACAGGGGCCGGCTTTTAACCCTTGCTTGCGAAATAGACTGCAACTGCATTCTGCTTTTGAAACAAAGCCTTCTTCCGAAATTAAAAATTGGGGGCGATAATCCCGCTTGTCTTCGTTAACTTCTACTTTGCCCGTTATTTCTGTGCCAGTGCCATAAATACGGTTTTCACTGCTAATGGTGACAGCACTTTTTCTTGCTAATAAATCATGGGCTTTCCGTTCCCGCTGGTTGCGAAACTCCAATCGCGGTAGGTCTAATGGCGTATTAGTCAGTGGGCGCAGTCGATAAACCTGGTGGGCAATATCATACATCAGTTGTCCATGTTGGCAGCCAAGTTGTAAAGCTGCAATGAGCTCTGATTGCTTTAATTTTGTTGCGGTGGCGATAGTGTCCCGGCTGGCAAACCAGCTGTTACTGAGGTGCTGAATGATTTTTTCCAGGGCTTTATTGCCTGCATCATTTTTATCTGCAGCTGATGCTCTGGGCAGCAGTAAATCAAAAGTACACGCCTGAGACCAGTCATTGGCAGTAAACCCAGTTAATCCCAGGGTTAATGTCATTGGCCCACAACGTAATACCCAAAAGCAGGGCAGGCCGCTACCGGCAATATGCACATCCACTGACTCAATAAAGGGCAGCAGTCGTTTCAGTAACATCAGTCGACGCCGCCCCCATAATCGAACCACTTTAGCCTGTTTGCCCTGATAAATGCCTGCACTGGATTCAATCACGGTTTCCCAGGGTTCTAACACTAACCGGGGGGCTTCCCCTGGGACTAACTCAACTCGTAAGCCACGGCGTTTGCCTTTTACATCTGCATTCATGCGTAGCTGACGCAGGCAGTTATACAGGTCCATTGGGGCTAGGCTAAAGCTGTCACTGGGCAACATAGCGGCAGATTGTACTTGGAGGAAGCCTCGTAACCAGGAGTCTGGCACCTTAATTTGCTTTTCTAGAGTGTTGTCCCCTTCAACCTCTATGGCAACAGTCGCCTGACCCACTCGCAGGGTGGCATCTCGATAGCTGCGGAATTGCTGAATGCTGTCATTCAGGGCTTCACTAAAATCGATATTGGTGGTGCCACAGGTAGGTGTGCCTTCCAACTCCAGGGCAGATAGATCTATGGCCAGATTGGCATAGGTGCCTTCATCTTTGGAAAACACTTCCAACATTAGCTGATCCGGCTGCACACTTATTACTGGGTCTAAAATCAGAAAGGCTAGTGGGTCGTTACGGAGCAACCAGCTAAAATAGTCCTGCTGGGCTTGCCAGGCATTCTTGTTAGCTGACTCATTACGCATCCGCCGATAGGCTTGATACGCCGTACGATCCTTAGGTTTGTAGCGATAATCACTGCCAACGATGGCATACAGCGTAGAAAGCGCCTCACGCAGGGCCATGGGTTGCTTAACCTTACCCACCAGACTTACGGGATCACGCTTGATATTGCCAAACAGGCTTAGCTCAGCACTAGTGTCTTTAGTGGTGACCTGGCTTTGCCCTGTATACTCAATGGCTATTTTAGTATGGGAAGGGCTGCTTTCCGCTTCCGTTGTGTTGTTTTCATTACTCATATTTTTTTCCTGCTGCCCTATTTAAGGCACCTCAAAAGGCCTATTTAGCGCTTTGAGAAACTGTCGCAAAGCCACTTCCCCCCTTTGAAAAAGGGGGGCTAGGGGGGATTTTAGCTTTTAGCTCAGCCTTATTCGTATTTGTCGTGTTAGGTGAGCGCGTTTGCCTAAGATGCTTTGATTCGTTTTCATTCAAATCCCCCTCATTCCCCCTTTTTCAAAGGGGGAGGCAGAAAATGCTCTGGCTCTAACCACTAACCTCACGATGACTCCTGTTGGTAGAACTGACTTTGGCCCTTACCCGCTTAGATCGACGCAAGCAACGCCATGCCATTTTGCGTAAGTCCTCATCCAGCGACTCATTGGTTGCTACCTTAACCAAGGCAGATTCCCCCTCAGTGCTGGCCACCTGTGCCAATGCTTCAATAGCCCCTAAGCGAGTGTTTTCAGCCAGCTCGCTATTTAATGTGGTTGCCAGTAAGGCATCAGTACTTTGGCTGTTAACCACTTGAGGAAGCACGACCCCTTGTAAGTGAGCATTTGATAGGTTGGCTTCATTCAGTGATTTAGCGTCGAACCGTTGGGTAAGCTGCTGATAAACCAGCCGATCACTGGATGCCTGGGCTGCCAAAGCTTCAACGGGAGTCGCTTTTGTGTTGTTGATAACAGAGGCTGCCAAGCTACGGATGCGGCTATCGGTATGGAAGATCGCTTCCGCCATTAAAGATTGAATAGTGCTGGTTGGCTTGATGGTTGCCAGCGCTGTATAAACCGCAAACCGAATATCAGTGAAGGCAGGGTCATCCTGATGAACATTGGCCAAACTCAGCAAACTATCAGCGCTACAGTCTGCTACACCCGCTACCCATACTAGCCGTTGCAGGGTTTGAGAGAGGTTTTCGCTTTCATCAGCGTGGTAATGTCTCATGCCTTTACGTTCTAACTCTCTCATTTCAGCCCATTGAGTGGCCCAGTTAGCCAGTGCGGCTTCGATAGCTTTTATGCCAGCCTTGGCTGTAGCACTGCTGTAGCCCATTAAGGTTGCGGCTACTTCCACGGTTTCCATATGAGGACTGGTCAGAGCGGTAGTGGCTTCTTTGAGGGGCAATGGCTCTCGGTTTAGCAAGCTCATGGCCAGTTGAGTACGAACGCCATTAGCACAGTCAGGCAGAATACGGAATATTTCGCTGGCTTCGCCAGTCTGGCAAACCCGCTGTAATGAATGGCTGAAGTCATCATCTGTTCGATAAGCCTCAGCCCCACAGCTTAAAAAGGCATAATCAGGTGCTAAGGCGTCACCCCCAAATAGTCGTCTGGCACTGTTTAGGGCTATTTCTCCCCAGCCATAGTAACTAGCACCTTCTTCTGCCAGCACTGCCAATAACAGGTCTTGGGTGGCTGGGTCATTGTTATAGCCCAGCACTTCCAGGGCCGTTTCGCGGCCAAAGAAGTAAGCATCTTCAGCTTTTTCTCGGACTAGCTGCCAGCCAGCACGGGTATCAAAGTAACGTAATCCATGTAAGCCATTAATCACCAAGCCCCAGCGATCACTGGTGACAAAGCGCTGCAACAGTTCAAATATGGTTTCAGCCTGATCAGATTGGCCTAAGTGACCAATGGCTTCAGCAGCTACTTCTTGTAGCGCATGCTCGTCATCTTTTGCTAGTCGTAGCAGGGTATCCAAGGCACGCTCATCACCAAGTTTGCCTAATGCTTGCACCGCATATTGACGCAGTTTTAAGTCAGTCAGGGTGTCGACCCCAGCCAGCAAAATGCTGATGCCTTGGGCATTACCAGCTAGGGCTAAGCAGTAAGCTGCCCAAAACTGAGTGATAGGGTGTTGATGGGTAAGGGCGTTAACAACCGCAGCACTAGGGCCGTTACGTTTTCTGATTCGCCAGCCAAGGGCATAGACACTGAGCTCTCTTACCTCATTGTTAGCATGGTGAGTCAAGGTGGCTAACACATCGTTTACTGCATCTGTGGGTGACCAGCGTGCGGCATCAATCAGGCCTAATATCAGGGTGACTTTGCCTAGTTCAACACAACGCTCTAGCAGCTGCTTCAGTAGCTGATCATGGCGGGGGTGTTGCTGCTCAAGCCAGCTTTTATCGACTCTTTCATCTTCTGGGTCTTCAATAGGCTGGTCGTAGCCACTGATGCTGAGTAAGGCCAAGTAAGCCCCTTGCTGCCATCCAGGCTTATCCATCATGGTTAGCAGCCTGGAAGCAACAGTGGTTTCTCGAAAGTTACCAGCTGCTTCAAACAGGGTGTTGATTTGCTCGCTAGTGGTGTTAGCAAATGGCTCTAGCTGCTCAATCAGGTCGAGTAACGCATTGGCTCCTTTGGGGTCACCTAGTTTAACCAGGGCTTGAATTGCCCGGCGCTGTTCACGGCTAAAGCCTCTGGCTGAATGATCAAGCAGCAGGTTACTTAGCAGGGTAATGAGTGCATCAAAGGCTTTGGCATCTTTCTTAACTGCCAGGGCATAAGTGCTGCTTTCTCGCACTTCTGGATGGCGGGAGTTCAGCGCTTTATGCAGCAGCGTCTGGGCTTTGGGGTTGTCATAGTCATTAGCCAGCCAATCAATGGCTCTTAGCCGGACGGCTCTGTCCACTGCATCCAAGGCTGGTTTGGCCACGGCGACGGGCTTACTGGTTTTCAGTAGTAACTTAGCGGCTTCCAGTGCCAGGTCATCAGTACGGCTCACCATTGCCTGTTGCAGAATGGCCTGGCCTTGCTTCAGGCTTTCCCCTTCAGTCAGCATTTCCAGGGCTTTTACCCCCAGATCATTATGGCCGGTTTCCAGGCACTCATTGGCAAGCAGGCTAGTGTCAGTACCTAATATTTGTAATTGGTCTAGCGCATATAGCCGCACGGCCTGGTTAGGGTCACCCAGTGCCTGCATAAACACTGACTCAGCTGCTGCTAGCAGACTAGTGTCACGCTGACACATAGCGGACAGTAGCGTGAGCGCTGATTGGCGTACGGTGATAATGGAACTATCGGTATAAGCTACCTTATGGCGACCGGCTGCTTTGCCTTGCTCACGGACCAAACCACAATAGGTACCAAAGGCCATTTGCTCCAACTCGGTTTGGTCGACTTTTATTTTTGCTGACTTGGCTTTAGTCGACTCAGTTTTGGCCGACTTGGGTTTTCCTGCTGCTGCCAGTAGCCCATTGATTTCTGTTTGATAGCGTTGGGTGTGGTGCTGCCAGGCTTGGTCCCAGGCGTCTTGCTTGTCGGCAAACAGGTGCGCCAGTAACTGTAAGGTTTTGCAGCGCAAACGACTGTTACCGGATATCACTAGCTCAGCAAACAACTCAATCACTTCGTTGCTGATCTGCCACTTTTCACCAGACTGAGTATTAAACAGCGTACTCAGCAGAGTGGCATAAGCCTCGTTATGGTGAAAGTGCTCAATGGCTTGGGCGGCAATCAGACGAAACATCGGGTTTTCGACTGATAGCATGGCTAACAGATGAGTAGGAGACTGGCCTTTGTAACCTTGCAGCAAATGCACGACCAGCGCAGGAAAGCTCACTAAATGATCTGGGTCATCCAGGTAGCTGCTCAGCCTGTCGGTTAATTCATCACCAAAGCCGATGAGTGCACCCACACAAAGTAGCTTTTCAGATTGGCTGCGACTTTGCGCCAGGGCTTGTTGCATGGCCAGCTGATGGGTGTTGTCTAGCAAAACCAGGCCATGAGCAGCGGCTAGTTTCACTTCGCTATCTTGATGTTGCAGGGCCTTTTCCAGCACTTCCTGCTGGTTTGCATCGCAGCACCAGGTCAATACCTTAGCGGCAGCCCGGCGAATAGCACTAGTGTCACTTGCCAGTAAGGGCGCTACAGCAGGTACACAAGCAGGTGACTGTAACTGACTTAAACCTGTTAATGCCGATTCAATAGTGGCTTGCCAGCGCTTAGCGTCGTCCTTGTTTTCAGGCTTTGTTAGGGTTACCAGACTCAATAGTGGCTCAAGTGCTGCATCATCACCTAATCGGGCGCAGGCATTGGCAGCTTGTAACACCACATCCTGGTGCTCACTGCGCATAGCCTGCTTTAAGGCAGCATTGGCTTTGGCATCTACTAATGCCTGAATAGCCTGTTTACGAACGTCTCGTTCACTATCATTGATTGCACTGATCAATAGCTGCTGAGACTGTTCTCCTGGTTTTTTGCTCAGTTCGCTAATGGCAGTTAAGCGCGTATCGCGATAGGGGCTCTTCAGCGCAGCAGCCAGGGGTGCATAGTCGCGGCCTTTGGTCTTCTTTAAGGTGAAGGCCAGGGTTTCATGACGAATGCCTTGGTCTGGATCACTGAATAGTTCCAGTAACAAGGCCCAGGCCCAACTTTGGCTGGCCTCGGCTATTAGCTCAGTTTGCACTTCTCGACGGATATCAGCATGGGTGCTCTGTAAGGCAAATCGCAATGCTGATTCCTGGCTGCCACCCATGGGTAGATTTAGCACCGCTTTAAAGGCTTCACTACGCACATTGGGGGTGCCATCGTTTAAGGCTTGCTGGAAAAGCACTTCATGGACTGTGGAAACGTCATCTTTTTTGGCCACCCTTACCAGGCTTTGCAAGGCACGGCGACGCACATCCGCATGCTGGCTGGTTAATCCCAACTGTACAGCGGTGAGTGGCTGACTCTCATGAATAGCCGCAAGCGCAGTAAATGCAGCATCTCTGACTTCAGTAGCAGAATCATTAAGCAGCGTTTGTAGCCGCTGGTCGGTTCGAGGGTCATTTAAGTTGGCTAGCGCATGGCAAACCCGTACTCTCGCACTGCTGTCTTCTGCTCGACTTAATTGGAGTAATAAGCCAAAGGCTCGTGGATCATTCAACAAGGCCAGGCAATGTGCACCGAGCAAGCAGCTATCCAAGGATAAACTGGCTGTGGCTTGCAGTAGCGGTGCATAGTCGGCAGTGGTGAGTGCAAGTTTGGTTTTGCGGGTTTTAGGCAGCTCTTTGGTTTTTTCAGCAGGTTTTGATTTAGCTGACTTTGGTTCGGCAGATTTGGATTCGGCAGACTTGGACTGGTCTGACAAGTCGGCTTCTAAGGCAAACTGTTCAATATCAAACTCTTCAATATCAAAGAGCAATCGGTGGAGATGTTTATCTCGTTCGCGAATAGCTTTAGCTAATGCTGGACGGCTGAATAGACTGACTAAAAACGCGGTTTGCCGCACCTCTGTGTTGTTGTCATCCAGGCGACGCCGCAGTGTGGATAACACCCGGGGTTGGTCCAGTAACGCTCGTTGAAACAAGCGAATTAACGAGGCTCGACGCACATCAGCATGGCTCGCCCCAAGGGCAACAATGTTAGCTTCTGAATTAACTGATTCTAAGCGGGCCAATGCCAGCATTCTTACGGGGTAGGCCTTTGCATCCAGTGCGTCAGTTAAACGCATCATGGCTCTGTCGTCCTCAGCAGCTATATTGGCCAGCGCATTCACTGCCAGTTTGCCCACATCCGTCTGGCCGGTTTTTAGGGCTAAGGTCATTGGGCGTAAAGGCTCGTCTGATCCAAACCTTTCCTGCAATCGAGCAAAGGTGGCTGTTCTGATGGCTTCATCTTTGTGGTTGAGGTATGACTCTACTAACCGTTGGGTGTCGGGGTGGTTAGTGGTAGCAATCCGCTCTGCAATCAGTTGACGTAAAGCAAAATCTCGGTCTTGGTGAGCCTGTTTATCCAGCAGCTGCAGTGATGCTTTATCCCCATAGCTGGCCAACCTTTCAATAGCGGCTTGGCGATGGGTAACTTGAGCACTGGCTAATTCGTTTTTAGCTAGTGCATAGGTGTCGTAAATACGGTGGGTGAGTTGGCCAAACTTACCGGCGGCATCAAGGGCAACAACCGCTAATCGTTCATTGCTGGCGACTACTAAGTGAGGTCGGTGATGAATCGCTGCAATGGCTAACCCAGTGACTGAGCCAATTCCTTCACTAAAAGTAGAAGGGCGAGTGGCTCCACCGCGCAGCCAGCTTTTACAGGTTTTATCCTGAGCACCTGTTATAAACCGTTCGGCTGTTGTCTGGATGTTTGCCTGGATAGAAGGATGCACAATTGCCGTGACGGGAGCGGCATGGCCCGCGCCTCGGTCGCGGTCTTCTGGCTCTAGCTTGCCGCGGGCGTGGGTCAGCAACAGTTTATTGTCGTTACCGGCGGATAAAAATCGTAATTCAGTGGGGTCAAACGCTAAGGCTGTAACAGCCCCTTCATGTAATTTATCTGACTCACTCAGTTTAAATGCTGTTTGGTCTTCATCTTCATTTTCAAAAACCAAAACGGTGCCTTTATTGGTCCCAACAACCAGCCATTGGCCACTGGCATCCGCTGCGATAGCCGTTCCGGTTTCTGGTTTTTCAGAGGATAGTTTATGAGGAGATAACTCAAGAGTTTGTAACTGAGTGCCTTTGGTTTGATCGATAATCTCAATTTTGCGACCAATTAACACCCCTAACCGCTGCTGACTTAATGCAACTAAGGCATTGACTGACGTATTTTGGTCGTCGGCTAATTGAGTTAATCGTTTACCATTGCAGTAAATACCACCTGCAATGTCACCTATCCAGACTTGGTCCTTTTTACTGGACGGGCTTTGGGAAACTAATAGTGCACTGGCCCTGTTGTTAAGTGGGATTTCGCTGAGGGCTTGAGTTTCTAAATTAAGCTGATAACACGGCGTAAGCTGTTTTTCCGGGTGCTCAGTAATAAAATAAACAATATTTTCACTGGCCCCTAACGCTTTAATATCACCACGATAGGGGAGTAACTTTTCTATTATATCGCTCATTGTTCATTCCCCTTTAATTGAGCACTCATTTTTGGAGTAGTCAATACTGATAATTCAGGGTGCTTTGCCGTAATACGTGTAACAGCAACTAAGCAGGCAGCATGTTCGCTTTTACCGCGAGAGCCTTTAAATTCTTGCAGTAAGGGCAAAACGTAGCGGGCAAAATCGCTATCTGCTACGGCAATATCCCGTAATGTTTCAATTAAATTCAATTTAGCCTTGCGGGTCGGCAATGGTTTTAATTTATTAATCATTTCACCATTGCCTTTTTTCTTGCTGGTTTTAGCTGTTTTACTGGGAGAGCTGTTTTTCGCTAGTCGGCCAGGAGCAATTTCAAGCAGAATACGGCGTAAGAATTGTTCCAAGCTGTCATGGTCAGCGGGTAGTGCTGTTGGTTTGACAGGTGCGCCAGCGCCTAAATTCTGCTGGTCAGCTTCGGCTTGTTGTTTGGCTATTGCCCCAAGCGTAGCAACAGACGACAATTGTGGCTTCCAACCTTGGGTAATGCCTCGGTCCCGATACCAGTGCCAGAAACGTTGAATAACAAAACCGCGAACGGATCGATCGGGGCTTTCGGTAAGCCGGAATAATTCTTGTGGCAATTGTAACCGGGGGTGTTTTTCAATTAACACCATACCCAGCTTGCGCGCTGATTGATCGGCTGCCTCGCAAAAGCTATACACGGCATCTGGCGTAAGAATATCTGGGTCCAGTCGATAACGCTTGTGTTCTGGAGTAGCATCAGCCGTAAGGGCTTTGGCAATAAAACCCCGTACTGGTTTATAGGGTGATTCACATAACGCCACAATATTTTCTATGGGGGGTTGCCAGCGAGCAAATTCCCAATGGGCCAGCTCTAAAGCGAAAGCGCGGATATTGACGCGATTATCATTAAATAATGGTTGTACCCGTTCAAAACTCAGAAAATCAGCTGGGATTTCTGCACCTGGGTCTACAGGCCGATCGGTTTCTTTTAAACAAATATCTGGGTGGTGATGACGAATATACGATAGGGCAAATAAAGTGAGAGGTGCATCTTCTTTGCCTGGCGTAGTAATCATTTCCCACAGGCGGTTACAACCAGCTTCGATAGCATCATCGGAAAATTCTCGTTGCTCATCTGCCAGCATTTGTAAAAAAGCAGTCTCCGATATAATTTTTAATTCAGCCCCTTCTTCAATTAACGATTCGGCTTTAACTTGTTTGGAGCCTTTGCGTCCTTCTCCATATAGTGGCGAGCCTTCATCGCCAATGACGAGCCATTTTAATTTTTTAGTAACACCAGAGGCGTTGCTGCCACCAGCGGTAGTAACTTTATTTTTGGCCTCAGAGCGAGTCATCTTGGCTAGCTTGCCAGTAAATAAAAAACTGTCGCCGCCAAAGTCTACATTAATTTCTGTTTCAGCACTTGTGGCTACTTTTGATGGTTGTTGCTCGCCTGTGTCGGGGGCAAAATCTGCGGGTAAAAAGGCCCGGTTCATGACATCCACAGCAAAGTCGTGATAAAGCGGTTCGCTGCGTTCAACCAAAGTCATTAACCAATCAAAGCTTAATTGCTCTGGCGTAAAATGACGTATATCTGCTAGCCAAGAAAAAATCGTTTCGGCTAATTCTTGTGAATAAGTCAGTTCTTTTGCCCAAGGCTTAGATTGCTTAAGGGCTGTTAGCCAGGCATCCTGTTCCCAACTGGGGTGGAAAGCAATGGCTTTTAAAAAAGTTAACTCTAGTGATTTGGGGCTTAATAACCCTTGATCTACCCAGTGCGCAATATAGCGTTGGGTTTTGGGGTTAATTAAAGTAGCTTTTAAAAAGTCAGTGGGTAAACTGTTTAAATCAAATTCGGTTAATGCTTCACAAGCAAAACGAATGGTTTTACGTGCCCGTTGTTGTTGATAGTCAAGCATTTCTAATAGTTGACTAAAATAGAGGGCGCCTAACGATTTATTTGAGTGATGCTGAGTAAGGTGTTTAACCGCAAAATCAAACCCGTTGGATGATGGTTGCAACAAACGCTGTTGATACCAGCCCGGGGTTAATTCTCGTTTGCTGAAATGTTTAAGTAAGACACTTTCGGCAAACTGATAGCCATAGTGGGTTTCTAAAATAGCACCCCAGTTATCAAGGCCAATGCCTTTGCGTGGCTCGTGAGATTGAATTAAGTCAAACGCTAGCTGACGTACTGTTTCATTACTGTTATCAATTAAGCGAATTAAGCTTGGAATGGAGAGGTCCCGTGCATGGGTGCGAGCATAAGTGGCAGCATAAACCCGAGCATTATCTGAAGGGGAATTAAATAATGCTAATACGCTGTCGTGTAAGCCAAGTGTTTTAAAAGCTGTTTGTTCAAAGCGGGGGACGTTATCCAACACCCAAATAACAAAGTCGTCTATTGTGGCACTTTGATTACCGACTAAGCGGCTGATCCATTGCGGCTCTACTTCACGCAGGCTGGCTCGGAAATCGGTTTTTAACGCAGTAGTGGCATAACGGCGAACTTGTTCTGCTTGTGCTTGTTCTAGTAATGCAAATAATGGCCTGGGAGTTAATCGCCAACTGTCGGTAAATGCACGATATTTCAGTAAAGTGCTGGGGCGAGAACGAAAGGTAAAGCGGTTGCGGTTATACTGACCATTTTCATGATAAAAAATATGGTTGGCAATCCAGGTGCGTGACCAGTGGGTGTCATCAGTATAATGGGCTAATACATCACAGGCTGTATCTGGGTAGCAAGCCGGAAGTTGCTCGCCTTTTCGGCGTAAATAACGCCAAGCACGACGAGTTAAGTACACTAAGGTACTGCGATTGATTTTAAAATGACCACTGGCTAATGCTTGATCAAAACGGGCAGCCAATGCACCATAAATAATGGTATCATTATCAGCTTCGGCTTGTTTGAATATAGCTTTTAATGCCCGCCAGGGGCCGTAAGTTAGCTCAATTTCTGGAAAAACGGCCAGCAAACACCAACGACTGAAAGCATCATTTTTTTCGTAAAGGGCAAATAATATTTGGTGAAGTTTTAAGCATTCAGTTAATGGGACTTCAGCATCAGCCACTTCTAAAGCTTTAATTCGCTCTACCCGTAAAGCCCATTGTTCTTCTTTCGGTTTTTTGCGGAAGACACTGGTGGAAATTTCAGCAATAAATGAATCAAATGTATCGGCGCCTTGGCGAATGGGCTTTTCAGGGATTTCTATTTGTTGGGAAAGTTGAATAATGAGTCTTACAAGCTGAGGGTCGCTTACCTGCAATGCTCGATGTAGTTGATCGAGCGTCAATCGTAGTGACACAAATCGTCCCCTTTCCTGTTAGCTTATTTGTATTGGGTATAGAAAGTATTAGGAAGAGTTGGGAAAGTGCTCCCTCAAAATTAAGAGAGCCCAACCCCTATTCTGGAAGGGTTTACTACTAAACCTGGAACATTGACGACTCACTGATCCCACCGACGGTAGTACCCCTATTTGTCGTGCGGAACCCCGATCGGCGTGGTTGTTCCAGACCGCAACGACAAATAGGGGTACTACCGTCGAAGTGGGGCTGAAACAGTCGTCATTGTGCTTGAAAGTTGGAGGACTATTCCCCTCGGTCAGCGCAACGCTAACCACAGTGCAGAGCACTCAGCTAAACCTGTACTTCCAGCAACTGCTTACTAGAAA
This sequence comes from Spartinivicinus poritis, assembly GCF_028858535.1. Lineage (NCBI taxonomy): Bacteria > Pseudomonadati > Pseudomonadota > Gammaproteobacteria > Oceanospirillales > Zooshikellaceae > Spartinivicinus > Spartinivicinus poritis. The sequence continues at coordinate 9,914 of NZ_JAPMOU010000011.1, read as the reverse complement.
CAGTTGTCTTTTTATAACAAAGCGACATGGGTGCCGCAACCAAAAAATGAATAATTGGTATCTAAAAAATCAGTAAGTGATAAACAGTCGTATTTCAATATCGACAATAGTCGTATTTACAAAAGGTGTACTTTTCCTACTGCTAATTAAAGACAAAAGATGTTCATTTATTCTACAGCTGCCGCTTGATGTGATTAAGTTAACGTTTTAGATTAGTCAAAAGCTAATTAAGCAAATAGCACGCACGGCCAATTCCTTCGCCCCCTTGGGAGGGTGTCGCAAAAGGTGATGAGCGAAGCAAAGACAAGGCAAAAATCGGCGAAAAGGCGGAGTTTATACTTAATAAATGAGTACTTTGAGCTGATTTTTAACGCTGTATTTGCAAGCGCAGTAGTTTTGCGACAGCCTCTTGAGGGAGAAGGTTGGGATGAGGGGGTAATATGGCACAATCCAGCCTCCCCCTTTGAAAAAGGGGGATAGAGGGGGATTTTATAAAAGAAGTTGCCAACAAAGCTCAGCAAAACATACGAAGTAACAGGATATTCTTCCGCCACTCTTGAAGGCCCATCCCTGGACCATCAAGAGTTAAAAAGGCATCCATGCCTTAGCTTCAGAACACCCTGTTACTCCATATATCTGGCTTATGGTGTTGTTTGTTGAGAAATAAAGAGTAAGTGAAAAGTAGCTTACCTTTTTGATGAGCAGGAGTATGAGGAGGTATTTAATTGGAGTAGTCCAAGGGCGGTAGCGTAGTGAGTTAGCTCATTTCTATAAAGATTTGATAGAAAGTTCACAAGTGATTAAACCTTGTTTTTTAAATAAATAAATTCTCATTTTAATAAATATAATATATTTCATAGCTTGAGTAGAGGTTGATTTATGGAGAATAGTGTATTTGACGCAACATCTTCGATGTTAGGTTATATTTATCAAGTAAGATATGCATTATTACTAGCACTGAAAAAAATAGCAGATGCTAATGATCCGGATGATTGTTTTATTTCTATTGAAAAGCTCGATGATATAGCATTTGAAGAAAAAGGAAATCCTGTCGAATTACTGCAGGCTAAATACCATGGTTCACCTGGTAATTTAACTGATAGAAGTCCAGACTTATGGAAAACTATAAGGGTTTGGTCTGAAATGATACAAAAAGAAAGCTGCTTGATCGAAGAAGCATCATTTACTCTTTTGACTACAGAGAAGGCCGCACCAAATAGTATTGCAAGCTATCTGGGTACTGAAGAAAAAAATAGAAATGTATCAGAAGCGTTGAAAAATATGAGGGAAATTTCCAAGGAAAAAAGTAGTATAGCAAATAAAAAAGCATATGTATCATTTAACTTGTTAAGTGAAAATGAACAGGAAATACTGCTTAGTTCGGTATATGTTATTACTAAGTCTCCAGATATACTAACTGTAGAAGAAAAAATAAAAAAACAAATAAGGTTAAGTGTATCTGCAAGTCATATAAATGCATTTACATCAAGATTAGAAGGGATATGGTTTAAAAAAGTAATTGAAGTTATGCAAGATACAGATCAAAATGGAATTAATATCGGGGAGTTGGTTGATTATATTGATGACTTGCGAACCCAGTTTTTACCTGGAAATCTACCTGCTGATTTTGACGAACATAATCCTGATGAGATTGAAATAGAGGATGAAAGTCGAGTATTTATGAGGCAGTTGAGTCTAATAGGGTTGAATAGTAAAGCAATAAGAGTTGCAGTAATTAATTACTATAAAGCATATGAACAAAGGTCTAAGTGGTCAAGGGAAGGCTTGGTAAAGCCAGGAGAAATACAAAAATATTTAAACAGACTGAAAGATGAATGGATAAACCAATCAGTTTTAATAGAAATGGATTATGACTTGGAGCAAGATGATAATGAAAAAATAAAATATGGTCGAGAGTTATATAAAGAGTGCCAAAAAAATTCAATTTTGCCTATAAGACCAGGATTTAAGTCTGCATATGTTGCTCGTGGCACATATCACACACTATCTGATAAGATGGCTATTGGTTGGCATCCAGACTTTTCTAGCTTACTAAGTAATATAAATTGTTAAGAGAATAGTAATTCATGGAACAACAACAGTATTCTGAGGAAGAAGTTGGATTATATAATCCTGCTTATATTGGATTTATATTGTATTCATGTATAAGGGAGTATGTTGAAAATAAAGTAGAAGGAATGCATTGTGCTCTTCCATTTGTTGTTGTACCAATGGCAATGTCTAACACAATCTCTCATAGATTACCAAAACAATATAGCACATCGATTTCTTCGTGGGTAACCAAAAATGAAGGTGTACTGATAGATCTAGTAGAGCAAGCTGAATCTTACATTCCCATAGTTCAATCTGCATGTAGCTTTTTGCTGCATAAAGAATTGATTACTATGAAAAAAAGTGGAACTTTATTATTAAAAGATAGTAAGTTGTCGAAGATACCATCTCTATTTAATAAAAGTGTACATATGAAAAACTCCTTACGAGCTTCAAGATTTTTGGGGAAATGGTTTTCCCATGCACCAACTACAGAAATAATTTTTATTCAATTAGGCATAAGACCATAATCATGCAAATTTTAAAAATATCACTTTATGGAATAAATGGAGAGCGGCGTGATGTTGATTTTAAACCATCTCAGGTTAATATTATTACTGGGGCATCAAAAAAAGGTAAATCATCATTAATTGATATAATTGAGTATTGCCTAGGAGCAAGTGAGTGTACAGTTGCTGAAGGCTATATTCGCAAAACTGTGAGTTGGTACGCTTTGTTGTTACAGCTTTCTGACGTGCAGGTTTTTATAGCTAGGGCTGCACCAGTTAGTAAATATAAGTCTAATTCCGCATGCCATATGTTAATTGAAAAATCAGTTATAATGCCAGAAGCTTATGAACTAAAAAAATCAGATAATATAAATGGTGTTGTTGAGTTTTTAACAAGGAAAATAGGAATTCCAGAGCAAGTTACCGAGGTGCCTAAGGAGCAAACTCGGTCAAGTTTTAATATTGATTTTAACCACTCAATTTATTATTTGTTTCAAGGTCAAGATGAGGTGGCTGCAAAAAGAACACTATTTCATAGGCAGTCAGAACCATACATTCCTCAAACTATAAAGGATACATTGCCATTTTTTATGGGGGCTGCAGATAATACAAGATTTTCTGAAATGGCTAAATTACGTAATCTGAGAAGAGAAAAAAATAAAGTTATTAAGAGAATACAGGAAATTGATAGTATTAAAGGTGAGGGCTTAAAAAAAGGCTTTAACTTGCTTGCTGAAGCATCAAGTATCGGTATATATAAAGGAGAGCATACTCTCAGTGATGATGAATTGTTAGTAGAGCTTAGGAGACTAAATAACTGGATTCCATCTAATACAGAAAATGATGATTTTGATGAAGAAAAACTTAGTAAACTTCAAAAACAGTATGATTCCTTAAAAGAGTTGAAAAGATCATTAAGATATAGAATTAATGCAGCTAAAGAATATGCTGGATCAATTCATGGATATGAAAGTGAATTAAATGAACAGTCATATAGATTGCAGTCAATTGGAATATATAAAAATTTTTCGACATCCTCTGCTTGCCCTATTTGTGAAGTTGAACATGAAAATACAAATAAGGTAGAAAATCTGATACTGTCATCAATTGAAAGTCTAGATAATAAGCTTGAAAATATTTCAAGAAATAAACCAAGAATAAACTCTTACTTGGAGAGTTTGAAAAGTGAAGATGTTAAGCTAGCAGAAGATATTAAAAAAGTACGCACATCTATCGATGTTCTAAAAAATCAGGAATTGAGCATTATAAAGAAAGAAATGTTAGGTGATAAAAGATCCCGTGTCGTGGGAAGAATATCTTTATACCTTGAAGGAATTGAGTGGAGTAGAGATACTATACCCCTTCAAAATAAATTGAAAATACTTGGTGACCAAATAGATGAGCTTGAAAAAAAGTTAGACCCAGAAACATTAAAAGAAGTTTTAGAGTCACAGCTTAGCTGTGTTGCAGTTGATATGACAAATTGGGCTAGAGAGTTAAAACTTGAGCATTGTGAAAACCCAATTAGACTTGATATTTCTAAATTAACTGTTGTTGCTGAAACACCAAATGGCAGAACTCCTTTATATAGGATGGGTAGTGGAGAAAATTGGGTCGGATATCACTTAATTACTTATTTGGCTTTAGCTAAATGGTTCATTAAGCAGAAGAGGCCTGTATGTAACTTTATAGTTTTTGATCAACCAACTCAGGTTTACTTTCCTTCTGACAAAGCAGTTCTTGGGAAATTAGAAGAAATTAAAAAAGATGAAGATAGGCAAGCAGTTAAGAAAATGTTTAAGTGGATTTTTAAAGTGGTTTCCGAGTTGAATCCTGATCTTCAAGTTATCATTACTGACCATGCTGATATAGATGAAGAATGGTTTCAAAATGCAATAGTTGACAAAAAGTGGAGAGGTGATAATGCACTAATTCCAAAACACTGGTATTCACATTTAAAAAATAGCTAGGCATTCAATGACAATCGATACAAGCTGCGTAATTGATCATTGTTTCAACAGTAGTGATCTTATAAATTTGCCTAATAAGCTAAATAGTTTATTTAATGATTTTGAAGTTCAGTATCACTATGGCAAGAAACAAGGGTGGGAATGGAAAAACTGTTTAGCTGATAAGGAACTTAATGATAAAAATTTACTAGAAATGAGTGTGGAAGGATTGGTATGGATAGATGGACCTATGAATATATCATTAACAACTTACAAAAATACTCTAGAGCTGAATGGTTTATCCTGGAGACGGTTTGAAAATATTAAAGAGCAAAGGAATGAATTTATTTATATTTGTAATAAAGTAGCCAGGTTCGCTGGTGCAGAAAAAATGTACTTTTTTCTTGATAGCATAGATATAAGTAGTCTATGCGAAGCTGGTGAAGGCCTTAGCTCTATAGAAAACTATTTTTACACGAAACAGTCAAATATACCTGAAATTGGACTTGATGATGAGCAAATAGATGATGAGTTAGGTGTGTTTTTTTGTTATGTTGAAAACTAGCATGACTTGACTAAGTTATGCTAAATATTAGTATTATGAAATTCAACCGAATAGGTATCGCTAAAAGACTAATCCTTGCTGAAAAGTATAAGCAGGCAAAGAAGTTATTAATTCCTTTGGCTAAAAAAGGTAACGCTGAAGCTCAACTTATTCTAGGTTATTTGTATTATGGTAGTGACCCGGAAATGTCTGCCAAGGAGTCTGAGTATTGGCTTAAAAAAAGTGCAAATAATAAACATCCAGAAGCTGTAGCTTTACTTGCGAATACCAATTATAAGAAAGGTTGCTGGTCTTCTGTACCTAGTACCCAAAAAGCGATTAAACAACTAGAATGGGCTGCAAGGAAGGGTTCAGCTGAAGCACAAAGAAGCCTTGCCTGTGCTTATGCGCATGGTGAAGTCGTTCCTTTAGATAACAATAAGGTTATGTATTGGGATGAATTGGCTGCAAAACAAGGATTAGCTGAGTCTCAAAACGACTTGGCGTTGATGCTGCTTTTTGGAGAAGGTGGTAAAGCTGATATAGAACAAGCCATTTATTGGTATGAACAGTCAGCTAGCAAAGACTATAATGTACCTCATGCACAATGGGCGGCTGAAATTCTAGCTAGTATTTATATGGGCGAATTTGATACACAGTATCTAAATGAAGAAAAAGCCAGTTATTGGCAAACTAGAGCTTCTTACTTAGGCTCGCTCAGCTTTCGGTCGCACCCCGATTGGTTTTATAAATGAAACAACACCCACAAAAGCAACTCTTCAAAACAAAGCTTATACAGTTGCTAAATAAGTATGCAAACGTTGTTGAGCTTTTTCCTGTATTGAAGGATCTATATGACTCTTTCAATAGCACCTTACTACCAGCCGCCCCGTTTAAGGTTGAACTGATAAAAACAGCCAGTATTCAGTACAGTGTTTTCTATGAAGCTTCACCTGATATGTCTGAACAAGCGATTCAAATTACTAATACACGCTATGATGCTTATTTATGGACTGAGGGTAATGGGTGGTGTTTAAATGATGATTTTTATTCAGTTGATGAGATAGCTGAGAACGTTGTTAAAAGCGTGCCATTTAAAGATGTGCCTGAAAATGTGAAAGAGCTTGAATGGTTGCTTGCTAATAAGTTTTGGTTGTTGATTTTAGAACAACTCCCTTGTTTTGGTGAAACAGCGCCTGCTGATACCGAAGAACTCATATCATGGGATGATAATTATGTATTGGCGGGAACATGTCTAGAGAATATGGAAATTTTATCCAGGGCTGAATGGGATAACCTCTGCAATAGAGAGCAAAGGTGGTTTGAAGAGTAAGTAAAAATGACCCTACTAGAATTTTACAATGAAACTAGACAAACGTTTCCTGAAATTACTGTAAAAGCAGATAAAGAGCATATTAGAGTGTGGGATGAAATTGATCCTGAGTTTGCTTACAGCTGGTTTGAGAGTTTGGCCAAGGCGCTTAATCGTGAAATGACCATGTCTGAGGATGTTGGTAAATATATAGAGCTGTTCAATTATATGAGCAGTAATTTTAGAAAAGGAAACAAAGAGGTAAAAAATTGTATAGATGTTGCTTTTACTGAGAACTTATTCTGGCAAGTACCTGAAGATAAAATCAAACCTTATTGGTTAGCTTTACCTGATGAGTTAAAAAAGCTTTATATTGACTTTCATAGAAGAGAGCCAATATGATGAAAAAAGATATTTTATTAGAAACGTTTTAAAGTCATAGGATAGGTGTTAAATATTAAATAATGAGTGAGAAAAAAGTTTCTTTTTTATATAGTTGGCCATTCTTAGTTTCATTAGGCGTGCTTTTAGTAAATGATTTATATCTCAAAGAGGCCTTCTCTAATTGGGTAACAGGTAAACTATCAGACTTCTCAGGGTTATGCTTGGTTTCGATGATAGCTTTTTACATGTTTCCTCAATATAAGAAGCTATGTGCGGTGCTTATTGGTTCAGGGTTTGTTTTATGGAAAAGTCAATATTCTCAGCCTTTGATTGATATGTTTAATAATATTGGCTTTATATACTATGATCGAGTAGTGGATTATGCTGATCTAGTTGCCCTGGCAATAATACCTTTAGCAGCATCTTTTGCAAAACAATCATATAAATATAAGACCAAAACTCGGCTAACTAACGTGCTGAAGATACCTATTGTTATTTTATCAATATTTGCAATTACAGGTACATCAGTGATAATACCTCGTCATGAGTATACGATACGAAAAAGCAGTGAAAATGAACAAATTGATATGGTTTTAGCGTTTAACTTGTTAAAAAGAATTGCTGAAAAGCATGAACTAGTCTGTTATCAGTGTTTGGCTGATAAGGAAAATGGCATCTTTAGGAATAATGATATTAATTTAGAATATTATTTTAATGGTAAAAGAGGAATACTTTTCAAAGTAACTGGCAAACCAGGAGGAGTATTTATTGGTGGTAGCTCTTATCCTGAGATGGAAAAATTGAAGCATGATCTTCAATCAGCTTTTGGTAAAGAGTTTGACAACATGGAATTTGTTATCAAGTTGCAGCACTATAAATAGAACTATTACAAAACATATATACAGAAGTAAATAAAACTATGAAAATACCTAAACAAAATAAACACTGGCTAAAAGTGTGTCAAAAAGCCTTATCAGCTGCTGAGTTGCTTGATGAAATGGTTGCTGATCGTATTATGGAATATGTTAACGATAATATGCACTTATTTAATAAGTGAAAATATCTGTTTAAAGAATTAATTATGGAAAAAGTAGTACAACTCGCAATAAAAGAGCTTCAAGCAAAGTACAACCCCCATACAATTATTTTATATGGTTCAGTGGCTAGAAATGAAGCTACTGACACAAGCGATATTGATATCGCCTGCTTTTGTGATAGAGAAGATGAAGTAAAAGACGCTCGAATTTTTCATGGCATTTATCTGGATGCTTGGATTTATCCAACATCAGCATTGGAAGAGGTTCCAGATACTGCTTTGCGTTTTGCTGATGGTATTGCGGTAGTTGATAAACAGGGTTATGGAAAGACCTATATTGATAAGGTAAATAAAAAACTAGCTAAAGGGGTTGATAAAATTAGTGACTCTGATTTAGCTCATGTAAAAGCATGGCTAAATAAAATGCTAACCCGTGCGGCTATTGATGATATGGAAGGTAATTATCGTCGAACATGGCTTCAGTTTGAATTACTAGAAACTTACTTTAAAATGCGTGGCTTGTGGTTTTTAGGCCATAAAAATAGTTTTAGTTATCTTGAGAGTAATGATCCAGAGGCTTACGCTTTGTTTAGGCATATTTACCTTAACCCAAAAGATCATCAAAGTTTAGAAAAATTAGTGCAATATGTAATGGGGCAATAATGTTTATGCTACGAATAAGAGGAATGTATGTATAAAGGCAGTTGTCTCTGTGGTGTAATAACTTATCAGTTAAAAAGTGAACCTAAAAAAGTCACTAATTGCCACTGTAAAATGTGTCAGAAGCAACATGGAGCTGCGTTCGCTACTTACGGAAGTGTGCTGAAATCTGATTTAGTCTATTTAACAGGTCTCGATAAGTTAGTCTCTTATAACTCTTCAGGATTGATTGCTAGAAAATTTTGTAGTTGTTGTGGTTCAAGTATTGAATGGAGTGGTAGCAAAGCCTTTTCAGAATGGGTATCGATTGCAATTGCAACATTAGATACTCATTACAAGCCAGAAAACATTGCTGATATTTATACAGAGACGAAAGCTTGTTGGTTAGTCAAACAGACTTAATTTTATATACCCAAAGCGTAGGGTTTTTAGGGGCGGCCGTCGAGCAGCAAAGCCCCATGAGCCTATAAATAATAGGTGATTGGGGTGAGATGTGATGACAACAAAGCCTAAAAATTATTCGCGAAGGGTATAGCTTGCTTGTAAACTTTCTGTGCTTTAAGTTGTTATAGCCTGCTACACATATATCCAAAAGGCAGAATATTAAACGTTTAAATTGTCAAGGAGACACAACAGACATGTCAAAAAATAAGTTTAACGGCGTATTTAACCGGTCTCTAGTAAAAGCAACTGCTTGCTTATCTGTAGTGCTGTTTACATCTACTGCGATGGCGATGAATGAAGCAGTTGAAGAAGTCAACAACGACTTAACGAATGGTTATCAACCAGCCATTGAAGATTTACATGGGTTGCAAGTGACTGAAAAGTCAGTTTCTATTGTAGTAACCAGTACTGGATGTACTAAGAAAGAAGACTTTATTGTTGTATCAGATAAGTCAGTACCACCTAAAGTAACATTTATACGTCTAAAGCCGGATTATTGTCGTGCAGCTTCCCGTCCTTATCTAGTTAGGTTTTCGTTGGAGGAGGTCGGTGCTCGTAAGTTTAGTGTAGTGAATCCAGTTATACCTAGTCCGTCTGACTTTTAATATATACTCTTCGCGAATGACTTTTATACCCCTAGGAAGCTGTCGCAAAACTACTGCGCTAGCAAATACAGCGTTAAAAATCGGCTCAAAGTGCTCATTTATTAAGTATAAACACCGCCTTTTCGCCGATTTTTGCCTTCTCTTTGCTGTGCTCATAACCTTTTGCGGCACCCTCCTAGGGCACAAGGGCTTTGCAATTTAACGACCGCTCCTAAAAATCGTTCGCTTTGACTATACTTTTCATCATGGGTTATTTTGTTAATAATACATAAAAATGAATCATGATTAGTATAAATAAGTCAAGGTAGTTCAAAAAACATAGTAACCGCTTTCCAAAAAAATACAGTCAGTACGTGTTTTTTGGATTTTGTTTTCGAGTAAAATAAATCGTTAGTGTCTTGCTAAGATTTATACTGTAA